>JAGWUW010000509.1 GCA_028868235.1 Betaproteobacteria bacterium
TAATAGTCGTAGGTGTCCGTCATCTGCTTCATGACGGCAGTCTCGCCGTCGAGCAGGTCGTCGGCGAGGATCACGGCGAACGGCTCGTCGCCGATCACCGGTTTGGCGCAGAGCACCGCGTGGCCAAGACCGAGCGCCTCGGGCTGGCGGATGTAGATGCAGTTGATGTTCTTCGGAATCATGTTGCGCACGAAATCAAGCATCTCGTTCTTGCCTCGTGCTTCAAGTTCGCTCTCCAATTCATAGGCCTTGTCGAAATGATCCTCGATCGCCCGCTTCGATCGTCCGGTCACAAAAACCATGTCTGTAATACCGGCAGCAACCGCCTCTTCGACAGCATACTGGATCAAGGGTTTGTCGACGATGGGCAGCATTTCCTTGGGGCTGGCCTTGGTAGCCGGCAGAAAACGGGTACCCATACCAGCAACCGGGAAGACTGCTTTACGAACTTTCTTCATTATTCGATTCCCTTTTCAAGCAATTTCATCAATTCTGCTTCGTCGATCACCGCGACGCCCAGCTCATACGCTTTTTCCAGTTTGGAGCCAGCATCTTCCCCAGCAACCACAAAATCTGTTTTTTTCGATACCGAACCGGATACTTTCCCTCCGGCTGCCTCGACCATGGCTTTCGCCTCATCGCGCTTGAGGGTCGGCAACGTGCCGGTCAATACAACGGTTTTGCCAGCCACCAGCGAAACTGGCTTTGCCACGCCCTCCTCTCCCCTCGGTAATACTGCGAGCAACTCAGTACGCTGCTTGACCAGTGCAGCCAGCAGGCCGCGATGACCGGGCACCGCCAACCAGGTTGCCAGAGCGTCAATAACATCCCCCGGGATGGCGGCAGACGACAGGCGGGCAGTATCGATCCCCGTTTCAGCCAGCCGGTCGCCATCGACGACGGCAGCAATCTGTCGGGCGCGCAGAGGAGTCAATCGCGGCACGCCCAACGCCCCGTACAGTTCGCCCCACGCCAGTTTTCCAGCCAGCCCCGGGTGGGGCGGATGCTCATCCCCCGGAGCGACGCCAGCTGCAAAGAGCGCATCAATGGCCTGTACGTTGCGCTCCTCGGCAAAAAAATCGGCAATCGACGCGGCAACGGTTGCCCCAATATCCGGCAAGGCAGCAAGCAGAGGAGCCGGAGCCCTACGTACACGCTCAAAGCTACCCAACCAGTCAGCCAGCGTTTTCGCCGTCGTCTCGCCGACGTGACGGATGCCGAGGGCAAAGAGCAGGCGTGCCAAACGGGGCCGGCGACTGGCGTCGATGGCGGCAAGCAGATTTTCAGCCCAGCGGGTTGCCACCTGCCCGGCCTTGACAGTTTCCGGAACGACACCATCGCGCTCGTCTGCCCGACGTTTCATGTCGAGCAAGTCATTCAGACACAGACGATAGAGATCGGCGACACTCTCCACATAATCGAACTCCACCAAACGCTCAACATAGCGCTCGCCCAGGCCGTCGATATCCATCATCCGCCGACTGGCGAAATGCAGGATAGCCTGAATGCGCTGAGCACGGCAGGAAAATCCGCCCGAACAACGAGTGACTGCCTCGCCCGGTTCACGAACAACGTGAGCACCACAGACCGGACAGGCATCGGGCATAGCGAAGGGTCGAGCGTCGGCCGGCCGGCGCTCGGCAACAATGCCGAGCACTTCGGGGATAACGTCGCCGGCCCGGCGCACCACCACCGTATCGCCGACGCAGATCCCCCCTTTGCGCTCGATCTCGTCGGCATTGTGCAGCGTGGCATTGGTTACCGTAACGCCGCCGACAAAAATGGGGGCCAAGCGGGCTACCGGGGTCAATGCGCCGGTACGGCCAACCTGAATGTCGATGGCCTCGACAATGGTAAGAGCCTCCTGCGGCGGATATTTGTGGGCCACGGCCCAACGAGGCTCGCGGGTACGGAACCCCAGGCGGCGCTGCAATTCCAGGCTGTTGACCTTGTACACTACGCCATCAATGTCGAAAGGCAGGCTGTCACG
>JAGWUW010000510.1 GCA_028868235.1 Betaproteobacteria bacterium
CCGTCGAGGAAACTGAGCACCTGAGAGAGCTTGTCGTCGTCCTCGTCGGCGGCAGGCTTGTCGTCCTTCTTTTCCGGATCGTCCTCCGGCTCTTCGTCGGCGGCAGGCTCGGCTTCGACGCCGTTGAGCGCGCCGATCAGCGACACGACGTCATCGACATCGATGCCTTCGTCCATCGTGATCTTGAAGTTGGCGACCTTCCTAGCCGGGGACTTTGCCATAATATCGAGTTCCTTTGGCATAGTATCTGCAACTACAACATCAGGTCCAGCACGTCCTTCATGGACTAGCGCAACATGATTTCCAACTATATCACGCATGATTCCGTCAAAATGCAAGCCGTTATATTTCCCGGATGTCATATCAGGAGTGTAACGATAGCCGCATGACCATTCACGCTTACTCTCGTTTTCTATGTCGTCTATTTCGTCTTGAACCCAAATGACGGCGCTATTCTGGAGATATGGCTCCTCGAAGCGCGCATCCGTGCCGGTTGAACCGATCACCAGTTCCTGCGCCGGAGCCTCGGCATTGACCGGCATGTGCTTGGCGAGGATCGGCAGATTGTTGAACGTGGGGGCCGCCTTGGCCAGTTCCTCGGGATCGCGCAGCATGTAGTAAACGCGCTTGGGGTCTAGACCGAACTTCTCGAAGTCCGGTATTTCCTCGCCGTAATATGGATTTACATCGGCCTTACTGATGTTCGACATGGCGATATGTAACCGCCTATCTGCGTCAATCGAACGAACCGAAGCGCGGTCAAGCGCAATAATTTCGGGATCGATACTGTCGTCGGCCATGCTAGCCCACAAAATACCAAGTTATTCTGTGCTTGGGTAGATTGAGGACTTGGCCGATATTGTGCTGTTTGCCGCGCGCCAGATGCCGTGTTACGCTGCGGGCGTGATCGAGATATTCCTGCAAGACGCGGAATTCTACACCCAGGGCGTAGAAGACGGCATCGATACGGAGCGGGCGATGATCGTCGCGTGGCTGCGCTTTACCGCCAACATGCCGGACATTGCCGACCGCATCGAAGCGGGAGAACATTCGCCGAATGAGGATGAAGAGCCATGACTGCTATCATCGTCGTCATCGCCGCATACTTCTTCCCGACCATCGTGGCTGCCTTACGCGGGCACCTCAACGGGGGGGCCATTTTCATGTTGAATCTGTTGACGGGCTGGACGCTGTTAGGCTGGATGCTGGCGCTGGTCTGGGCCATGACGAACAATACACGCCGGACGAATGATAATCTGGCGATGAATGCCCGGCTCGATGCAGTGGAACAGGCGACCCGCACCCGTCCTACTCGATAAACCCCTCGATCACAGGCACACTGACGCATCGGCAGTTGATCTCCCGGCCCGGCCACGTCCAGACGCCTTCGAGGTAAGCCCCCTTCTCGACATCGTAGAGTTTGCCGGACATCGCGACATGCTCCGGGCGCGGGGTCTTGCCGCCAGCGGAATGCAGCCACTTGGCCTTGGTGATGCCCAGCTCACTTTGCCGAATGCGCGTGAACGTCGCCGTCGCCATGTTGTTCTGGCTGCGCGCGATCAATGCAGCGCGGCGCTTGGTGACGCCGTAATTCTGTTGCAGCGCCTTGGACAGGAAGCCAATGTCGCGCCCGGCCTGGAACGATCGCATGACCAATCCCTCGACATCGCCCAGATAGCGTTCGGGAATGGACTTGATCAGCCCGACATTCTCCGCGAGCGTTGCCTGCACGGCCTCCCGCTGGGCCTGCGTCGTCTTGAACTTCACCGCGAAGTCATGCTCGCGAAGCATGCTCGACAGCGCCCCGTCCACCCGATCGGATGCCGAGGTTGCGAAATATATCGCCATCTTTTCGGCCAGCGTATCGAAGTTCCTGAGCCAGCGGTTGCGCACCTTGCGGAACATGCGCTGGAAGGATCGGATCGGCGCTTCGTCCATGGCGATAACCGGCGGATGCGCGCGGTAGGATGCCAGCACCCAATAGACCACG
>JAGWUW010000057.1 GCA_028868235.1 Betaproteobacteria bacterium
AGGTGGCGATGTGCTCGGTCAGCTTTTCCAGCAGGTTGAAATGGCTGGCCATCAGGTCGTTGCGCAGGCGTTCGACAACCACGGCGTAATCCACGGTATCGCGAATATCGTCACTCGCCCCGGCCGACGCGGTGGACACGCCGATCTGCAAGGAAATTTCGACCGTCTGGGCCATGGCTTTCTCGCGCGGATAGATGCCTATCCACGTTTCGGCGCGCAGTTCTTCGATGAAAATGATGTCCATGGGGCGGTCGACCGCAGCTGAGGTGTAAAATTCGCCGCGATTGTACCCCTAGCGACCAAATTTCCCCATGCAAACCGCTCTTGCCCCTTACCTGGCACTGCTTGCCGCCTATTTAGTCGGCTCCATTCCCTTCGCGATGATTTCCTCGAAGGTCTTCGGACTAGCCGACCCGCGCACTTACGGTTCGGGTAACCCCGGGGCGACCAACGTTCTGCGCAGCGGCAACAAGAAGGCGGCGCTAATGACGCTGATCGGCGATGCGCTGAAAGGCACCCTGGCCGTTGTCGTTGCCCGACACATGGAATTCAGCGACACGATCATTGCCCTCGTTGCTCTAGCCGTCTTCATCGGCCACCTCTACCCGGTCTTCCTCAAGTTCAAGGGCGGCAAGGGTGTCGCCACTGCGGCCGGCGTGCTGCTCGCCCTCGACCCCGCACTCGGTCTAGCCGTCGCCGGCACCTGGCTGCTCGTCGCCTACGTTTCGCGCTATTCCTCGCTCGCCGCCCTCGTTGCCGCCGCGGCTGCGCCGCTTATCGCCGTACTGATGCATGGCGCGACAAACCAGACCATCATCGTCGGCATTCTCGGCATGGCCCTCATTGGCAAGCACTGGCAGAACATCCAGCGCCTGATGGCCGGACAGGAATCGAAAATCGGTAGCAAGAAGAAGTCGTAAGCGCTTTCAGGCCGAGGAGTCGCCCATCCGGCCCGCCTCTTCGAGCAGCCAGTCGCGAAAAGCGCGCACCACGGGCTGCCCGGCGACCAGCTCTGGAATGACCAGGAAGTAGGCCTGCGGCCGGCGGATGACGATATCGAACAGTTCGACCAACCGCCCAGCCGCCACCTCGGCCTCGATCAATGGTTTCGAAGCCAGGGCAACGCCAACCCCGTCGATGGCCGCCGACAGGACCAGCCCTGAATCACTGAAATGCATACCGGCGTTGCTGTCTATACCACGGACCCCGGCCAGGTTAAGCCATTCATCCCAGGTCGGCCGCACCATCAGCTCCGGGATCGTGTCATCGTGCAAGAGGGCGTGCTGCGCTAGATCTGCCGGCACTTTCAGCGGCTGCGTGCCGGACAGCAGGCGCGGGCTGCACACTGCCGTATAGACCGGCGAAAACAGCCGTTCGACCTGGCATCCGGGATACTGGCCGCGGCCGAAACGGACAAATACCTCAGCATCTTCCACTAAGTCATTTGCCTGATTGGCCGCGACAGCTCCCTCTGCATCGTGTGGGTCGATCATGCCCAGCGATGCCGTCAAGTGCAGTTGGATTTCCGGATGGCGTGCCGCAAAACCAGGCAGATGGCGGATCAGCCAGCGGGCCAGAAAGGTCGGCGGCGAGGAAACGAGCAGGCGACCGCCCTCGTCGTGGTGCCGCGTGCTCTCGATAGCTGCCGCAAAGGCATCCAGCCCCTCACGCACCTTGGGCAACATTGCCCGTCCCTTGGCGGTCAACTCAACAGCTCGTGTCAGCCGGTGGAACAGAAGAAATCCGAGGTAGTCCTCCAAGCTGCGAATCTGGTGGCTGATCGCCGTCGGCGTCACAGCGAGTTCCTCGCCGGCTAGCTTGAAACTCAGGTGGCGGGCAGCGGCCTCGAAGGCGCGCAAAGCATTCAGGGGAGGCAGTCGATAAGGCATACAGCTGAAATTTTCTCACGTATCAACTGACAAATCATCGTTTGTTGCGATGCAACATGCCGCCCTACAGTATCGCCCGTCCAACACTAACAAAACGGAACAGCATATGAACAGCGATCTGAACCTCTATGTCTCCGCCGTGGTTCTCGCCATGGTCCTCGTCCAAACCCTATTTCACTTCCGCAAGGAAACCCGTAGCCTGATCATCACCTGCGCCGGCAAAGCCATCGCCTGGACGCTCGACTGCGGCAATCGCCTGCTGCACGTCATGCTGACGCCCCCCAAGAACGCTCACCCAGGCGCCGCCCGGAACCCTGAAAAATAACTCGCCAACAGCCGCTAGGCCAATCTAAACCACACAATGGCGCATCCTGAAAATGCGCCATTTTCGTTTATGCTCGGCCGAACTGAGTAATGCCAGAAAAATAACCAAAAGCAATGGCAACGATTTATTCAATCAATTAGATTCCTGAAAAATCAGCTTCTACACTGCACTCATCAGGTCGTCACGACCTTTTAACCCAGGAGGACGCCATGATTTCCCGTTTCATCGATCGCTGGTTCGACGAACTGGTAGCCTGGGATTCCTGTATCGAAGTTCTGGCCAACCTGCCGGACAACTTTTGACCCTAGCCACCGATAAATCAAACAGGAGAGACACCATGAACGGTAAAAAACTCACCACTGCCGCCGGCTGCCCGGTGGTCGACAACCAGAACACCATGACTGCGGGCCCGCGTGGCCCGGTCCTGCTGCAGGATGTCTGGCTGCTCGAAAAACTCGCCCACTTCGACCGCGAAGTGATTCCGGAGCGCCGTATGCATGCCAAGGGTTCCGGCGCCTACGGCACATTCACTGTCACCCACGACATCACGAAATACACCCGTGCCAAACTGTTCGGTCAGATCGGCAAGAAGACCGAGTTGTTCGCCCGCTTCACCACCGTTGCCGGCGAACGCGGCGCAGCCGACGCCGAACGCGACATCCGCGGCTTCGCAGTCAAGTTTTACACAGAGGAAGGCAACTGGGACCTCGTCGGCAACAACACACCTGTCTTCTTTCTGCGCGATCCGCTCAAGTTCCCCGACCTCAACCATGCCGTGAAGCGCGACCCGCGCACCAACATGCGTTCGGCGACCAACAACTGGGATTTCTGGACCTCGCTGCCTGAAGCCCTGCACCAGATCACCATCGTCATGTCCGACCGCGGCATCCCGGCCACGTACCGGCACATGCACGGCTTCGGCTCGCACACCTTCAGCTTCATCAATGCGCAGAACGAGCGCTACTGGGTCAAGTTCCACCTCAAGTCGCAGCAGGGTATCAAGAACCTGAGCGACGCCGAGGCGACCGAAATCATCGGCCGCGACCGCGAAAGCCACCAGCGCGACTTGCTCAACAGCATCGACAACGGCGACTTTCCGAAATGGACGATGTACATCCAGATCATGCCGGAAAAGGAGGCCTCGCAGGTTCCATACAACCCCTTCGACCTGACCAAGGTCTGGCCGCACAAGGATTATCCGTTGATTGAAGTCGGCATCATGGAACTCAATCGCAATCCAGAGAACTTCTTCGCCGAGGTCGAGCAATCGGCCTTCAACCCGGCCGCCGTCGTTCCCGGCATCGGTTTCTCGCCAGACAAGATGCTACAGGCCCGCCTGTTCTCCTACGGCGACGCGCAGCGCTACAGGCTCGGCGTCAATCACCATCAGATCCCTGTCAATGCCCCGCGCTGCCCGGTGCATAGTTACCACCGCGACGGCCAGATGCGGACCGACGGCAACCACGGCGCCACCCTAGGCTATGAGCCGAACAGCTATGGCCAGTGGCAAGAGCAACCCGATTTCCGCGAACCGCCGCTGTCGGTCGACGGCGCTGCCGACCACTGGAATCATCGCGAAGACACCGACTACTATTCGCAGCCCGGCAATCTCTTCCGCCTGATGACCCCAGCCCAACAGCAGATCCTGTTCGACAACACCGCCCGCGCCATGGGCGATGCGCCGGACGAGATCAAGCGCCGTCACATCGCCAACTGTACCAAGGCCGACCCTGCCTATGGTGCCGGGGTCGCCAAGGCGCTCGGTCTCACCGTCTGATCGCTGAACCAAAGCGGAGCGCCCTCATCAAACAGGGCCTCCGAATTCAACACTAACAAGGAAAGTCCATGTCGCAAACTGTCACTCTCGGCGGCAACGCCATCAACATCGCCGGCCAGTTCCCGAAAAAGGGCGATACCGCCCCGGCCTTCTCGCTGGTCGCCAAGGACCTGTCCGACGTCACCTTGGCCAGTCTGGCCGGCAAGCGCAAGATTCTCAATATCTTCCCAAGCATCGACACCCCAACCTGCGCCATGTCGGTACGCCAGTTCAACGCCAAGGCCAACAGCCTGCCGAATACCGTCGTGCTGTGCATTTCGGCTGACCTGCCCTTTGCCCAGACCCGCTTCTGCGGCGCCGAAGGGCTGGACAACGTCGTGACGCTGTCCACCATGCGCGGTCGTGACTTCCTCGAGGCGTATGGCGTCGCCATCACCAGCGGCCCGCTCGCCGGCATCGCCGCCCGGGCTGTTGTCGTCGTCGACGAAACCGGTAAGGTCATCCACAGCGAACTGGTGCCGGAAATCAAGCAGGAACCGAACTACGCCGCCGCACTGGCGGTTCTTTGAACCAGTCGCCATGACGATCCTCGACTTCCAGACTTTCGAACGGCAAGCACTCGCCGAAGGATTCGACGAAGTCCTGGACCGCACTTGGCCACCCGATGCCATCGTCGAATCGCACACCCACCCGTTCTCCGTCAAGGCACGGGTGGTCCGCGGCGAAATGTGGCTGACCATCGGCTCGGACACCCGCCACCTCCAGCCTGGCGACGAATTCACCCTGGCTCGAGACGAACCGCACGCCGAACTCTACGGCAGCGCCGGTGCCAGCTATTGGGTAGCGCGCCGTAATTAGCGGTGCTGACAAAACGGGAAAGACATGCTGCAAGCACAAACGGCCATGCAAAGACTGCCCGAAGCGGAAGCACAAATAAACTTGTAGCAACGGCTAGGCAACCACCGGTGCCAGACATCTCGTCTTAGCCGCTGGGGTTCGACGACATCTCCATCAATGGCCAGCGCGGCTGGACGGCGAAATGGCCGGCTTCCTTGGCCGGTGTTCCGGCCTGCAACCGCAGGCAAGCGGCCAGAGCGATCATGGCGCCGTTGTCGGTACAGAATTCCAGTTCTGGGTAGTAAACGCGGAAGCGCTTGCGCTTGGCCTCGTCGTCCAGCGTGGCGCGCAACTGCTTGTTGGCGCCGACGCCGCCGGCCACCACCAGTTGCTTCATACCGGTTTGCTTCAGGGCCTTCAGCGATTTCTTGACCAATACCTCGACGATGGCTTCCTGGAAAGCGCGCGCCGCATCGGCCTTGAAGGTCTCGTGCAACGCCTCGCCCTGTTCGCGGACCAGCGTCAGTACCGCCGTCTTCAGGCCCGAAAAGCTGAAATTGAGATCGCCAGAATGCAGCATCGGCCGAGGCAGTTCATGAACGCCGGATTTGCCGCTCTCGGCCAATTTCGACAACAGCGCGCCCCCCGGGTAAGGCAGGCCGAGCAGCTTGGCACTCTTGTCGAAGGCCTCGCCGGCCGCATCGTCCAGCGTTTCCCCGAGCAGTTCGTACTGCCCGACGCCGCTTACCCGCATCAACTGGGTATGGCCGCCGGAAACGAGCAGGGCGACGAAAGGAAAGGTCGGAGGATCGCGCGACAGCAGCGGCGACAGCAGATGGCCTTCAAGGTGGTGCACCGGGATGGTTGGCTTGTCGATGGCCAGAGCCAGTGCTTCGGCGAAGGCGCAGCCGACGAGCAAGGCGCCGGCCAGCCCAGGTCCGCGGGTGTATGCCACGGCATCGATGTCGTTCAGCGACTTGCCAGCCTGCCCCAGCGCCTCGCGCAGCAGCGGCACGACGCGGCGGATATGGTCGCGCGAAGCGAGTTCCGGCACGACACCACCGTACTCGGCGTGCATCGCCACCTGGGAATGCAGGGCGTGGGAAAGAAGACCGGCTTCGCTGTCGTACAGCGCGATGCCGGTTTCGTCACAGGAGGATTCGACGCCGAGGATCAACATGGCGCTTATTTTACCACTTGATGCAAAAGGGTTTTCTCGCTTAGAATGTTTGGCTCTCCGCAAACCAGCGGAAACAATTTTGCGCGCACTGCCGTTTACTTGACCTGGCAGGCGCCTAACGGAAGGGGGTGATTTATATGCCGAACATTCGTGTCAAGGAAAACGAGCCGTTCGAAGTGGCCATCCGCCGCTTCAAGCGCACCGTCGAAAAGACTGGTCTCCTGACCGAGCTGCGCGCCCGTGAGTTTTACGAAAAGCCCACCGCCGAGCGCAAGCGCAAGTTGGCCGCTGCCGTTAAACGCCACCACAAGCGTATCCGCAGCATGACCCTGCCGCCGAAGCTGTACTAATCAAGTACGCATCGCCGTAAAAAGAGCCGCCAGCCTTCAACCGCCGGCGGCTTTTTTCTTTGTTTTTGCCCAAAAGCACACCATGAGCCTCAAAGCACGCATTACCGAAGACATGAAGGCCGCCATGAAGGCCAAGGAAGCGGCCAAGCTGTCCGCCATCCGCCTGCTCACCGCCGCCATCAAGCAGAAGGAAGTCGACGAGCGAATTGAACTCGACGACGCCGCTGTTGCCGCCGTCATCGAAAAGCTGGTCAAGCAGCGCAAGGACAGCGTGACCCAGTACGAAGCCGCCAATCGCCAGGATCTGGCCGACATCGAGAAGGCCGAGATCGAAATTCTGTCCGCCTACCTGCCGGAAAAGATGAGCAGCGAGGAAGTCGCTGCCGCCGTCGCCGCCGCCGTTGCGCAAACCGGCGCCAAGGGCCCGGCCGACATGGGCAAGCTGATGGGCGTCCTCAAGCCGCAACTCGCCGGCAAGGCCGATATGGCCGAGGTGTCCAAGCTGGTCAAAGCCGCTCTCGCCGGCTAAACCCACACAGTGATCCCGGAGTCGTTCATCCAGGATTTGCTGGCCCGGGTCGACATTGTCGACCTGGTGGATAGCTACGTACCGCTCAAGAAGGCTGGCGCCAACTACGCTGCCTGCTGCCCCTTCCACAACGAAAAATCGCCCTCCTTCACGGTCAGCCCGACCAAGCAGTTCTACCACTGCTTCGGCTGCGGCGCACACGGCACGGCCATCGGCTTCGTCATGGAATACCAGGGCATGGGCTTCATCGACGCCGTCAAGGACCTGGCCAGCCGCGCCGGCATGACGGTGCCGGAAAGCGAAGGACGCGGCTTCCATGACGAAAAGCCGGGCCAGACGCGCACCCTGATTGAGGTCATGGCGCGTGCCGCCGCCTACTACAAGGCGCAGCTCAAGGCCTCGCCGCGCGCCATTGAGTACTGTAAGAAACGGGGACTCTCGGGCGAAGTGGCCGCTCGCTTTGGCATCGGCTACGCACCGGATGGCTGGCAGAATCTGGAAGCGGTTTTCCCCGATTACAACGCCGACGAACTGAAGGTCGCCGGCCTGATCATCGAAAACGAGGCCGGCCGCCGCTATGATCGTTTCCGTGACCGGCTGATGATTCCCATCGTCAACCCGAAGGGCGAGATCATCGCTTTCGGCGGCCGCATCATCGACCAGGGCGAGCCGAAATACCTGAACTCGCCGGAAACTCCGCTCTTCGAAAAGGGCCGCGAACTATTCGGCCTGCCGCAGGCCCGCCAGGGGCTGCGCGAGACGAATACCGCCATAGTTACCGAAGGCTACATGGACGTCATCGCGCTGTCGCAGAACGGCGTCGGCAACGCCGTCGCGACACTCGGCACGGCGACAACACCAACCCACGTGCAGAAACTACTGCGCCAGGTCGACCGCATCGTTTTTTCCTTCGACGGCGACAACGCCGGCCGCAAGGCTGCTTGGCGCGCCCTCGAAAACGCTCTGGAAGCATTGGCCGACAATAAACAGATCGGCTTCGTTTTCCTGCCCGCCGAGCATGACCCGGACAGCTTCATTCGCGAATTCGGAAAACCAGAATTCGACCGCCTGGTGGCCCAGGCCATGCCACTCTCTGACTTCCTTCTGCGCGAACTGGCGCAGCGCTGCGACCTGACCAGTTCGGAAGGCAAAGCCCGGCTGATCTACGAAGCCAAGCCGCTGCTCCTCAAGCTGCCGACACCGCTGCTCCGCCTACAACTGGTCAAGCGCCTGGCCGAGGCCAGCGGCTTCGCCCAGCCTGAAGTCGAACGCCTGTGCGAACTCAAGTCCTACACCCCGGCACCGCCAGCCAAGGCCAAGCGCACGGCCCCGTCGCTGACCCGCAACCTGTTGCGCATCGTGCTGCACAAGCCGCAACTGGCCCGCCGCCTACCGATTGCGCTGCTGCCTGACACTCCGGAAAGACCGGCCTTGGCCCGTCTGCATCAGCTCATTTCGGCCAGTCAGGAAACGGCAAGCTACCCTGTTTTGCGCGAACAACTACGCGGACTGCCCGAAGAAGGCATCATCGAGCACGCCGCTTCGGAACTTCTTGGCCTGCCATTTGACGAAGAAGGCGCGGACACCGAATTCCGCGACACGTTGGAAAAGCTCCAGGAAGGTAACCAAAAGCGCGCCTTCGACGAGCTTCAGATGAAAGCGCAGCAATTCGGTGTCGCCGGCCTGAGTGCTGCAGAAAAACAGGCTTACATTCAGTTCCTTACCACCAAGGCCAATCGTAGCTAAGTTGTGGTAAAATCTACGGTTTTCTCGAATTCTATGGATCGCATTCATGGCTAAGGCAAAAGACACCGCTAAGGAAGCCCCGAAGGCTCGCATCAGCAAGGCCAAGGAAAAGGCCGCCGAAAAGGCGCTGCTGCAAGGCCAGATGGCTGAAACTCCGGAACCGCTCGATGCCGAAGCGCGCAAGATGCGCCTCAAGGCGCTGATCAAGCTAGGCAAGGAGCGCGGCTACCTGACCTACGCCGAGATCAACGACCACCTGCCGGACGACGTCGTCGATGCCGAGTCCATCGAAGCGATTATTTCGACCTTTAGCGAAATGAGCATCCAGGTCTTCGACGAAGCCCCGGCTGCCGAAGACCTGCTGATGTCGGACAATGCCGTCGCTGCCGCTGACGACGAGGAAGTCGAAGCACAAGCCGAGCAGGCGCTGTCTACGGTCGACTCCGAATTCGGACGCACTACAGATCCTGTCCGCATGTACATGCGTGAAATGGGCTCGGTCGAACTCCTCACCCGCGAAGGCGAAATCGAGATCGCCAAGCGCATCGAGGAAGGCCTCAAGCACATGATCCAGGCGATCTCCGCCTGCCCGACCACCATCGTCGACATTCTCGACATGGCCGCCAAGGTCGAAACCGACGAAATGCGTATCGACGAACTGGTCGATGGCCTGATCGACCCGAACGCCGTCGAGGAAGCTCCTGCCGCTGAAATGCCGGAAACCGACGAAGACGAGGATGAGGAAGGCGACGAAGAAGGCGAAGGCGGCGGCGGTGCCGCTTCGGCTTCCTTGCTGCAACTGAAGACTGACGCCCTCGAGCGCTTCAAGGTCATCAAGGGCATCCACGCCAAGATGCAGAAAGCGCTGTCCAGCAAGGGTTCGCAGGACAAGACCTATCTCAAGCTGTTGCAGCAATTGTCCGACGAGCTGATGAATATCCGCTTCACCTCGCGCTCCATCGAGCGCCTGTGCGACAGCGTGCGCGGCATGGTCGAGCAGGTGCGCGGCTGCGAGCGCAAGATCCAGCAAATCTGCGTGGACCGCGTGAAGATGCCGCGCCCGCACTTCATCCAGTCCTTCCCGGGCAACGAAATCAACCTCGACTGGGCCGATGCCGAAGTGGCGGCCGCTCCGAAAACCTACGTCGCCATCCTGACCCGCAACGCCCCGGACATCAAGGAAGAGCAGAAGAAGCTGCTCGCCCTGCAGGACCGTATCGGCATCTCGCTGAAGGAACTGAAGGACATCAACAAGCAGATGTCCACCGGCGAAGCCAAGGCCCGCCGCGCCAAGCGCGAAATGACCGAAGCCAACCTGCGTCTGGTCATCTCGATCGCCAAGAAGTACACCAACCGTGGCTTGCAGTTCCTCGACCTGATCCAGGAAGGCAACATCGGTCTGATGAAAGCGGTCGACAAGTTTGAATACCGCCGCGGCTACAAGTTCTCGACCTATGCCACCTGGTGGATCCGTCAGGCCATCACCCGCTCCATCGCGGACCAGGCCCGCACCATCCGTATCCCGGTGCACATGATCGAAACCATCAACAAGATGAACCGCATCAGCCGCCAGCACCTGCAGGAGTTCGGCTT
>JAGWUW010000511.1 GCA_028868235.1 Betaproteobacteria bacterium
TTTCATATACTCACCCGACTAATAACAATTCTTTCCACACACCATGCGTCGCACGACAGCTCTCCCCAAACCTCCCGCTGGCCAGGCTCTTGCTCAAACCCATGCGTGGCTCACGATACGCACGCTTTTTCCCTACCTCTGGCGATACCGTCTGCGCGTTCTCGCTGCCCTAGGCTGCCTGATCGGCGCAAAACTGGCCAATGTCGGCGTCCCGATGATCTTCAAGAACATGATCGATGGCCTTAGTGGAGATCGGCAACTACTTGCCCTGCCTATCCTGCTCCTTGTTCTTTATGGCGCCCTACGCTTCTCCACGTCACTTTTTACCGAGTTGCGCGAAATCCTTTTCGCTCGGGTTACCCAGCGCGCAGTGCGCCGGGTTTCACTCGAAGTTTTCCGGCATTTGCATGACTTGTCGCTGCGCTTCCACCTTGAACGACAAACAGGTGGTGTCTCCCGCGACATCGAACGGGGCAGCCGATCGATCTCCAGCCTGATCTCCTACACGCTGTACTCCATCCTGCCAACCTTGGTCGAAATCGGCCTCGTTCTCTGCATCCTGTTCATCAAATATGACGTTGGCTATGTACTCATCACTCTGCTATCGTTGCTCGCCTACGTCGTCTTCACTATAAAGGTCAGCAACTGGCGGATCGACATCCGGCGCGCCGTCAACGAAAACGACTCTGCCGCCAACAGTCGTGCTATCGACAGCCTGCTCAACTACGAGACAGTCAAATACTTCAATAATGAAGCCTGGGAAGCCCGCCGCTACGACGAACAACTGGTTAAATGGGAGGAGGCCGCTACCCGCAGCCAGACTACTCTCGCCTACCTGAACCTTGGCCAGGCCGCGATCATTGCCCTGGGCGTCACCGCCATGATGTGGCGTGCCGCCAGCGGGGTCGTCGACGGACAAATGACTATCGGCGACCTCGTCCTGGTCAACGCGTTCCTCATTCAGCTCTATATTCCGCTCAATTTCCTTGGCATCGTTTATCGGGAAATCCGTCAGGCACTGACCGACATCGAGCGCATGTTCAATCTGCTCAAGGAAAACCAGGAAATCGCCGATGCGCTTGATGCGCGCGAACTGCCGCCCGGACCGCTGCAGATCAATTTCGATTCGGTCAATTTTGCCTACGAATCTAACCGGCAAATCCTCAAGAATTTAAGTTTCGCCATTCCACCCGGAAAAACCGTGGCAGTTGTCGGCCATTCAGGGGCTGGTAAATCGACTCTCGCTCGCCTGCTTTATCGCTTCTATGATGCCACCGGTGGCGCTATCCGCATCAACGGCCATGACCTGCGTAGCCTGCGGCAAGGGAGCCTGCGTGCCGCCATCGGGATCGTTCCGCAAGACACCGTGTTGTTCAACGACACGATTTTCTACAACATCAACTACGGTCGCCCCGATGCCAGCCGTGACGAAGTTATCGCCGCCGCCCGCGCCGCCCAGTTACACGACTTCATCGAATCGCTTCCCCTACGATACGACACCAAAGTTGGAGAACGCGGTCTGAAGTTATCTGGAGGCGAAAAGCAGCGAGTCGCCATCGCCCGCGCCCTGCTCAAGAATCCGCCCATCCTCATCTTCGACGAAGCCACCTCGGCACTCGATTCGGCGACCGAAAGGGCTATTCAGAGTCAGCTCGAACAGGTTGCCATCGGCCACACCACACTTGTCATTGCCCACCGCCTATCTACCGTGATGAATGCTGACGAAATTCTCGTCATGAGCGATGGCCATATCATCGAGCGCGGGACTCACCCTGCTCTGCTTGCGGCGGGCGGCCATTACGCGACAATGTGGATGCTGCAGCAGCAGGAAGAAGAACTCGGCGCTCCGGCAGCCTGAGGGGCAGCCGGCGCCATGGTAGGATTATTGGTGACAGTAATTTGGGACGATGTAGCTCGCTTTCGTCCTTGAGCCTCCCGATCCAGGACAACGAGATATCCATGAATGCCCTGATGAGTAAAAT
>JAGWUW010000512.1 GCA_028868235.1 Betaproteobacteria bacterium
AAATGGAGTCGCCAGCCTTGAGCTGGACAGCAGACAGCCGCGCGAGACTGCGCCAGGGGTTCATGGCGCTCCCGTCTGCCAAGTCATTACCGGTTCGGCTGTCGATGTAGTAGGAACTGACGGCTCCAGTGATCGCGGCGGCGGCCTGTACGTGTTTATTAGAGCTTGCCGTTGGCTTGGCGTCGGTCGCTTCCTCGTCGGAGGTGCTGCTGCCACCTCCGCACCCTGCCAGTATCAGGGCGGGCAGGGTCAAGCTGGCCCACGCCAGCGCTGGGATGCGGCGTGAGGGAGGGTGGCTGGAGATGGTGGTGTGTCGCATTCGGTTTCCCCGTTGTTTAGTCAGTCAAGTATGACACCGACTATCAATATTGATTGTCAAATCTGTCTAATCTAGTCCCGTGATACGGATACAAGGTGTAATGAGCGGTCCGGATAAAGAAAAAGCCAAGTTTTGGCGATAGTGCCTCCACTTGGCTTTTCGAATCAGAACCAAGCCCGATTGAACGGGCTTGGCATGATCACGCTTTTTTGTTTGCCGAGCGACGGCGCAGCATACCCAGAACGCCCAGACCGGCCATCAGCATGGCAGCGGATTCGGGTTCCGGAACCGGCATCGTGCCCGAGCCAGCGTTGTAGGAGATGCCGCCGGCGTATTGGCCGCCGGT
The DNA here is from genome assembly GCA_028868235.1 of Betaproteobacteria bacterium. GTDB lineage: Bacteria > Pseudomonadota > Gammaproteobacteria > Burkholderiales > Rhodocyclaceae > Azonexus. The sequence continues at coordinate 666 of JAGWUW010000512.1, forward strand.
GGTGCCTTGAACGTGGAGGTCCCAGGTGCCGCCTGGCAGGGCGCCCGATCCGAGGGCGACCGATTCCCACGGCACGGAGAACATGCCCAGGTTCAGGACACCGGAGCCGCTGAACAGGTAGTGGTGTTGCGTCGAACCTTGCTGCAGCCAGGCGTCGCCAGCGGACACGTTGTAGAACGTGAAGCTCGACGAGAAGGCGCCGGTCGTGGCAGTGAACGTACCGACCGTTTGGTCGGTGCCGTTGAGGCTGCCGGTGTAGCTGGCGGTGTCGGCGGCCGAGGCACCGGCGGCGGCGAAGGCCAGGGCGCACAGAGCGGCAATCTTGCGAATTTGCATGAGGACTCTCCTGAATGAGTGGGAAGGTGAGATGCGGCCCCGCTTGGTGGCGGAGCCCTATGGCATCGCGAAAAGATTGTGAGACGTTGAACCTGCGGATGCACTCCCCTGCTCGCGGGGGCACGGCCCGTTGCGATTGCGCCGACGTCTCGTCGACGTCCGTGGCGTGCGAATCAGGCGTGGCGCTTGGCGTCTAGAGCGTACGACGCGGGTCGGATCCGTTAAGACAGGGGGTGTCTCAGGTCAGGTCACTGGGCCTTGCGGCGGCGAGCCACGAAGCCCAGCGCGCCGAGGCCGGCCAGCAGCATGGCGTAGGTCTCGGGTTCCGGAACCGGCGCCGAGGGCAGCGGAGCGGCGGTCGAAGCGAAGTCCAAGTGACCGGACACATTGCCCGTGCCGGTGCCGGAGATCACGATGTGCTGGATGCCAGCCGTCAGCGTCGTGGAGGCCAGTGACCAGGCTTCAGTCGTGCCCATGTTCAGCCAGTTGGTCCAGACGGCGGTGTTGCCGTTAATGCTGACCGAGGTGATGTCGAAGTTGTCGAAGTTCAACAGGCCACCGCTGACGGTGCCGGCGCCGGTGTTGAAGGTCCAGTCATAGCCACTGCTGGTGATGGCTTGGTTGCTCAGATCAATGCTGGTGGTCGCGTTGGCGCCGAAGGCGCAGGCAACCAGGGCGATCGCGGCGATGCGCTTGAAAGCGGTCGAAATCATGAGGAACTCCCCGGGCGGTAATTTGAAGAGGCCGTTCGATGCACCGCCACGGAGGCATCGAACAGTGAAGGCATTGTTGTGGATTTACTGGAATTGATAAATCCCGCGCCTCGGGGGATCGGGCATTCATTTGGGCAAAAAAAAGCGGACCGAGGTCCGCTTTCTTGGGGGTATGACCCTGGCGTCGATAATCAGTCGACTTAAATCAGACCCTAATGAACAGATTACTTGCCTTGGCGGCGGCGGCGAGCAACGAAACCCAGCGC
>JAGWUW010000058.1 GCA_028868235.1 Betaproteobacteria bacterium
CTGATCGAGGGCTTTTCAGCGCTGGTCTTCGCCTTGCTACTTAGTAGTTTCATTGCCTGGATTCCCGTTGCCGCATTGGCTGGCATCCTGATCGTAGTCGGCATTCGCATGATCGATCGCGGCCCACTACGCTTTATCCAGTCCTCGGCTACCGTTTTCGATTTCGGTGTCGTCGTCACGGTCGTCGTGGTCGCCCTGAGCATTGGCTTGATCGCCGCCTCCGGTGCCGGCGTCGCGCTATCCATCCTTCTGTTCTTGCGTGAACAGATTGGCGGCTCGGTTGTCCGCCACAAGTTCTACGTCAATCAAATGTCATCCAGCTGGCACAGACCGGAGGCCGAAACCCGGATTCTCGAGCAGAAAGGCGACCAAGCTGTCATTTTCGAATTGCAAGGCAGTCTCTTCTTCGGCACCACGCAACAACTCTATGCCGATCTCGAGCCGGAACTGTGCAGCCGTAGCTTCATCATCCTCGACATGAAGCGCGTGCAATCGGTCGATGTCACCGCTGCACATTTGTTGTGTCAGGTTCGCGACGCGCTGGCCGAACGCCAGGCATTACTCATCCTGTCGAACGTCCGCGAAAACCTACCGAACAACCGGAACCTACGTGAATTCTTTGAACAAACCGGCGTGACTGAAATCCCTGATGCTGTCCGCCTGTTCAACGAACTCGACAGTGCCATCGAATGGGTTGAGGACCGTCTGCTCGGCACCGATGAACAGCCGATGCCCCAATTTGAAACGCCTCTAGAAATTGCCGACATGGAGCTTTTCAAGCATCGCAAGGACGAAACGCTGGCCGACCTGGAAACACGTTTGATCAAGCGACACTACGCGGCCGGAGAAGTCATTTATTCGTGTGGCGAGCCGGGTGATGCGATTTACCTGATCCGCCGCGGCACAGTAAAGATATTTGCCCCCCTGGGCGGTGGACGAACACGGCATGTCGCTACCTTCGGACGGGGCGATTTTTTCGGTGGATTGGCCTTCCTCGATGGTCTGCCCCGCGGCAATGATGCCATCGCCGGCAGCGATGCGGAGTTCTTCATCCTGTCACTGGAGCAGTTCGAGAAGCTGACGGAGGAACACAAGAAGCTGGCGCTGACCCTGCTCAAGGCGCTCTCCCGTTCGCTGGCCTTGCGTCTACGGCACGCCGACACCGAAAACGCAATGCTGCAGGAGTACTGAACACGCACCACTCGGGTGCGTCGCTCACCACCTCTGGGCGCCCCCACACCTCGTCGGCCTATGTGGCGGACCTTTTCCTGCGAAAAACCTCGGGCACTTTTTTTGCTGATTATTCCCTGCCACTCCATTCAGGAGTCGCCCAAGCTTGTACGGCAGAAGAGGAAAACATGAGAAAGCGCAAAGGAACCCGCCCGGCTACGGGCCTAGACTATTTGTCCGACTTCATGCCGGGCTTGCAACTCGATCGAAAACACCTGACGGAAATCCAGTCTGCCTACGACAACCTGACCCTGCTCGGCCAACTCCTTTGCGCGGGCACGGACATTACCGGCATGCGCGAGGACTTCGGAAACCTGGCCAAGACCCTACTCGAGCAACTGGCCAACGAACACTACCGGAAAGCTCAGCTCAGCCTGACCTCCAATGCACGCGTCGCCATAGACGTACTGACCCGCAACCTCTATGAACGGACGGCCGATATTGGTTTTCTGGCCACCGATGTGCAAATTCGCACCTTTGCCCAAGGTATCGCGGAGCAGCCGCAGCAGCCGATCGATTCGGCACGCTACCAAGCACTGCTGGAACGATTTGCGGAATATGTCGACAAATACTCGGTCTATCACAACATCATCCTGCTCTCGCCGACCGGCACGGTCCTCGCCCAACTGGACGCCGACAACGCCATCACGGTTTCCCGCGACTCCTTGCTGGACGAGGCACTGAATACCACTGCAGCCTATGTCGAATCTTTTCGGCCGACCGACTTGCTGCCCGGCGACAACAGTCCTCTAGTCTACGCCTACCGAGTCATGTCTGCCGACAATACCCATCCGGTCGGGGTGCTGTGCCTATGTTTCCGTTTCCACGATGAATGCCGGCGGGTCTTCGACAGCCTCGTGGGTGTGGATGATTGGACTGTCATCACCCTTCTCGACAGCGAGAACCGTGTCATCGCCAGCAGCGATCCCTACCAGATTCCAGTCGGCGCAACAATGGAAGCAGCGCCGGATGGCAAATGCCACGTCACCCGCTTCGCCGGGCGCGAATATCTCGCCAGCACACAACCGACTCAGCCATATCAGGGCTATGCCGGACCGGGCTGGGTAGGCCAGGCGCTGGCGCCGCTTGAGCATGCCTTCGAAATGTCCGTCGCCCACGAGCTTGAGCACGTCCCGGAAGATTTCCTGAACTGCATACTGGAAACCGCCTCCCTGTTCAGCCCGGAACTGAAGGGGATTCCGCTCAATGCCGCACAGATACAAAGTGAGCTCAACCGCGCAGTTTGGAATGGTCACGTTTGGCTAGGTCGGGAAGCCAACGCCGCCCAGAGCGCTGCCTTCGCCAAGGTACTGCTACGCGAGATTGGCAGCACCGGGGTACGCACGCGCAACGTCTTCAGCGAGTCGATCACCAATCTTTACAAGACCGTGGTCTCTTCGGTCCTGTTCGATTGCGGAACCCAGGCAGCTCTGGCCATCGACCTGATGGATCGCAATCTCTATGAGCGAGCCAACGACTGCCGGTGGTGGGCGCTGACCCAGGCCTTCGAGGAGGAACTGCAGAACCCCGACTCGCAGGACAAGGCGCAGCGCCAGCGCCTGACCGAAGTACTGCGTCGGATTAACGGCCTATACACGGTCTACAGCAACCTGATCCTGTTCACCTCTAGCGGGCAGGTGCTGGCTGTCTCCAACCCGGCTTATAACGACCATCTTGGCAAGACACTGAACGAACCCTGGGTACGAACGACGCTCGGCCTACCCGAAACACGTAGTTACGCAGTCTCCGGCTTTGTACCGAGCAAGCTCTACGATGGCCGACCGACCTATATTTTTAGCGCGGCGGTACGCGCCCCCACCGACCATGAACCGGTCGGCGGCATCGCCATCGTCTTCGATGCTGCGCCACAATTCCACGCCATGCTCACCGATGCCCTTCCGCGCCAAGCTGACGGGTCACCGATTCCCGGCGCCTTTGCAGTTTTCGCTGAACGCAACGGCCGGGTCATTGCCAGCACCGACCCGCAACTCGTACCCGGCGAACCGCTCATGATTGGCTACGAATTCTTCAATCAGCCACAAGGCGAAAGTTGTACCAACGCCATCATCTACAATGGTCGCTACTATGCCGTCGGCTCCACGATGAGCGCCGGCTACCGCGAATACAAGACGGAATACGACTCACATCGCAACGACGTCGTCGCCCTCGTCTTCTCACCCCTATCGGATCAGATTATCAACGGCCGACAAGTCTCGTCGTTACGTGATACCACCGCGGATACCTATGCCCGGCAACCGGTTGCCGGCAGCCGAAGCATCGACCTAGCCTGCTTTCATATCGGGCAAAGCTGGTACGGCATACGCACCAGCCAGGTTGTCGAGGCCGTCGACCCCGAGCGTCTGACACCGATGCCCGGACTACCCGATTCCGTTTGCGGCTGCCTGATGTACGACGACCAGGCGATCAGTGTGATCGACCTGGCGCCCTTGCTCGCCAATCGGCGCGCCACAGAGGAGCGGCGATCTGGCGCTGGCCAGGTCCGCCGCCAGATCGTGATTCTCGATTCGCCGGAACACCGGCTGCGCTTTGGGCTGCTGGTCGACCAACTCGGGGCGGTGCGCGAAATCCCGCTCAATCGGATTGAACCGCTGCCCGACATGATGAGCGAAGGTAATTCGTTAATCGAAAGCCTGGTCAAACCCTTGAGCGATGAGGCAGAGCGCCGAATATTGATCGTGCTCTCCGTGCAACGCATCCTGCAGCGATTGGGTCGAGCAATTTCGCTGCCCCAGGCGGCCTGGCTACCGGCTATGCTGAACGGAGATTAACGGAACGGCGGGACTCGACGTTGCAGACGTCAAGAACAGCGGCGCCAGCCTGAGGAACAGGAAGAAATCACCGGAATCGATCAGCGCAGTGATCATCACCGAGCTGCCGAACGCCGGTTCGGTGCCGTTTTTCTGGGGCAGGAGGAAGCACAGGCTATCGGGCTGGGGCTGGGGCTGGGGCTGGCCCATGCGATGGCGCGGCCCCCTTCCTAGTCTTGCCCCTACACTGCGCCGACACCGAAAACGCGATACTACAAGAGTATTGGGCTAAATTTTGGAACCAAGCTCAACTCAATGGTAACGGGGAAAGCCTGATCGGCCTCACACTGGAGATGTCACTCGTTTGGCGGCTGAACTAGCCTGCTCGAGCTTGCGCAAAGCCTCACGCTTCTCGGCTTGACGAAGCGCGAGATAAGTCAGCCAACCAACGATAGCCATGCCAACGGTAAACGCTCCATAGGCCACTGGCCACGGAATGCCAGCAGTCATCATCGAAAACTCCGACATCCCCCCGATACCGGCCACGATGTTGATCGGCATGAAAACGATCGACAATTTGGTGAGCTTGGACACACGCTGGTTCTGATTGATGTTGATAAAACCGACGACCGCATCCATCAGGAAGTTAATCTTGCCAAACAGGAAGGAGGTATGACCATCGAGCGACTCGATATCGCGCATGATCTGCCGCGCATCTTCCAACTGATCGGCGGTTAAAAACCTCCCCCGCATCAGGAACGACACCGCCCGTCTGGTATCGAGCACGTTACGACGAATGCGCCCGTTCAGGTCTTCCTGGCGAGCTATATCGGCCAGAATATTGCCTGCCTCATCATCGGTCAGTTTGGTATTCAGCACCTTCTTGCCGACCAACTCGAGTTCCGCATATACATCTTCGAGGCGGTCTGCCGAGTATTCCGCATCGGCAGCATAAAGATCGAGGAGAACGTCCGTACCATCGTTGACGTACCCCGGTTTTGTACGCGCCCGCAGTCGCTGCAACCGGAAAACTGGCAGTTCTTCGGTTCGAACCGAGAACAAAATATCCTTGTGCAGGATGAAGGCAACTGCCACGTTACGTGACGCATCGTTCAGATCGAGCAGGAAGTCGGAGTGCAGGTGAACTTCGCCATTGTCCTCGATATAGAAGCGAGCACTGGCCTCCAGGTCGGTCAGGTCCTCCGGATCGGGCAACTCCAGTCCGAAATACTCGCCCACCCACTCCCGCACCCGTGGCGTTGGCGCTACCAAGTCTACCCAGATAGGTTTGATGTTGGTGAGCTGGACCGGCCGCTCGACGGTAATCTGCCGCAAGCGCCCATTGTGCAGTTCGAAAGCGTTGACCATGACCTTCGTGCTGGTATGGTGGCCATCGCCGACCAAATCCTCGCAGATCTCTTCGGACAATAACTCAAGAATCGAGTCGACGCGTTCCTCCGCGATTTCTTTCCAAGCCAACAGGCGATCCTCTTCCGGCAATGCGCTGAGGATGAGCGCTACCGTAACGGTCGGCATGCGCGAGAAAAGATGGCGAAGTTCGGCAATATGCTGGCGTTGGACCAAATTTTCGACAACATCATGACGCCCCGAATCTTGACGACGCGCCACCTCCTCCACCAGCCGATGTTTGGCAAGCAAGGACTGCACTTCGGCAAGGTTATCCTTGACGTTATCTGCTTCGATCGGGCTGACTTGTTGGCTCATGGTACGTCATGGTGCAGTGCGCAATGGGTGCGCCATTTTAGCACCGCAAGAGTACAAAAATCCCTGCTCAGGGAACTTCTGCACTCGCCATACGCCCCAGAATGATCGCAGTTTTGCGACCCAATCCGGGTGCCATTCGGTTGCGGTCATAATAGCGCGGGTTCGGCACCATGCCGGCCAAACGGGCCGCCTGTTCTGGGCCGAGTTGCGCAGCACTAACACTGAAGTAATGTCGTGCCGCTGCCTCGGCACCGAACACGCCATTGCCCCATTCGATTACGTTTAGGTAGACCTCGAAAATACGCCGCTTGCTCCACAAATTTTCCAGCATCAACGTGATGATCGCTTCCTCAGCCTTGCGGAAATATGACTTGGTGGGTGTCAGGAATAGGTTCTTGGCAAGCTGTTGGCTGATGGTCGAACCGCCGGCAACAAAGCGCCCCCTCTTCTGGTTTTTTTCCATCGCTTTTTGCATGCCCTCCCAGTCGAAGCCTTCATGATCGACGAACTTGGCATCTTCGGCTGCAATAATCGCCCGCTTCAGATGTGGGGAGATGCGTTCGTAGGGAACCCACTGCTGCTGCAACTGTATCTGCGGATTCTTCAGGCGCAATTCGGCCAGGCGAATTTCCATGAATTTTGTCTCGCCCGGATTGACCCAGCCCCAGAGCAGCACCCAGCCAAGCAGCCAAAGCTGCCACAACAGGAAAACGCCGAACAAACCGAGCAGCGACCACTTCAGCCCGCGACCGAGCATCCTCATCCGGTCAAACCCGCTCGCAAGGCTGCCAGCACCGGCCCGGTATCCGGACGGATGCCGCGCCAGACCAGGAAAGCTTCCGCCGCCTGCTCGACCAGCATACCCAGGCCATCGGCACAACGCCCAGCCCCCTGTTGGCGTGCCAGATGCAGGAAAGGCGTTTCACCCTTGCCGTACATCATGTCGTAGGCAAGGCTGCCAGCAACGAATAAATCGGACGGCAGTGGCAGGCTTTCCCCAGACAGGCTGGCCGAAGTGGCATTGATCACGACATCGAAGCTGCACCCCGCGTAGCGGGAGAAATCGCCCCCCTCTAGCGGAGCCATATCGGCAAAAGCGGCAGCCAACACTTCAGCCTTGGCTGCCGTACGATTTGCAATGGCCAGCACAGTTGGCAATTCGGCCAACAGGGGGGCAATCACGCCACGCGATGCACCGCCCGCGCCAAGCAACAGGATGCGCTTGCCGGCCAGCGAATAGCCGAGGTTATGGGTAATGTCGCGGACCAAGCCGGCGCCGTCGGTGTTGTCGCCAAATATTTCGCCGTCGCTGAAAACCAGGGTATTCACCGCCCCAGCTCGTGCCGCCCGCTCTGACAAGCGGTTCGCCAAACGAAAGGCATCTTCCTTGAACGGTACGGTCACATTGGCCCCCTTGCCGCCAGCTGCAACAAACCCGCTAACCGCTGCCGCAAAGCCATCGAGCGGCGCCAAGCGGGCCTCATAAATCATGTCTTGCCCGGTTGATACAGCAAATGCGGCATGAATAGCGGGGGATTTGGAATGGGCAATCGGATTGCCAAATACGGCGTAGAGGTCGGACATAACGGAACAGTATGGTGATGATCGCAGAACGGGGCCAAGGCTAGCACGGCAATTCGCCGGAGCCTACTTGCCAACAGCCGTATTCAACGAGTCACCCTGCGTGAAGTACCAAGTCCGGGCGAACGAAAGCACGGTGGCACCGCCCAGCCCTTGAGTCGGAATGGGGCCAAAGGGAGCCGACATGCGAAGGATGCGCAAGGCCGCCTGATCAAGTACCTTGTGTCCGGACGACTTGGATATTTCTGCGCTGTACAGGCTCCCATCCTCGGCCCGCAGTTCGACGAAGATGACCACCGCGCCATACAGCTTGCCGCGAGCCTCCGGCGGATAATTCAGGGTACCGATACGCTCGATTTTTTGCTTCCAGGCATCGAGATAGGCAGCCAACGCATACTCCTCGGTCCGCGCCCCAACAAATTTCTTGCGCGGCCTCTTGCTGTATTCCTCGGCCGATTTGGCAATTTCACCCTCCAGACGAGCCATGGCGCGGGCCGACTCTGCCAGGTCTAGACCGCTGACGCTAGGGACTGGCGACGGCTGTTCACTGATCGTTTTGGCTGCAGCGACGTTGCGCAAACTCCTAGCTTGGGTGAGCAGCTTCTGCTGCGCCGTTTCGAGCTCCTGGACACGACGCTGCATCTGCTGGATGTCGTTGCCCTCGGTCTGCCGTTGTGTCGGCGGCAGTGGCGTCTTGGCACGGCGGTTCTCGTCGGTATTGCCGCCACCATCCAGATTCGACTGGGCCAGCGCCTGCGCATCGTGCGGCTTGCGATGCGACTTGGCATTGACCAGAATGATGTCCATGGCCTTTTCCTGCATCGCCTTCGAGGCCTCGGGAAACTGAAAATGCAGGGTAAGAAGTACGGCATGTACAGCGAGAGAAATGCCAAGCGCGGTCCACATCCGCCGATCCTGTTCGGCGGCCCTTGCCCGGCGTGGACTGACCGCCCGCTTCACGCCTCTTCGCCCTCCTGAGCTTCCGTCACATTGGTATCGCCAAGCAGGTTCAGGAAACGACAGGTAAGCTCCGGCGCCAGCAGGTCGATTTCCTCGACCGCCAGATGCACCCGCTGTCCTGGCGCCAGGTCGGCTGCTAGCGACGGTACGCGCAGCATCACGGGCAGATGGTCAAGTTTGACCAATTGCTCGCGACGCACGGTAGCGTCGATTTCGGTAATACCGTGCTGTTGCAGCCAGCGTAGACACCAATAACGTTCCATCTGGCGCTGGAAATCGGCATAAGCGGAATAGGTCAGTTCAAAATCACGCATCGCAGCGAACAATTCGGCCGATTTCTGTGCAAAAGCCGGTGTTTCGCCCTTCAGACAGGCGATTAGCTGCCATTGATTGACCAGATCGCAGTAGCGGCGCAGCGGAGAGGTCATCCAGGCATATTGCGGCACGCCGAGGCCTTCGTGCGGCAACGGCGAGGTAGTCATGCGGACCTTGCCCTGCGTCTGGGCGCGGTACAGGCAGGCGACGTTGTTCTCGGCAAGCAGGCCACCCCAAGTCGAATTGGCAACGATCATCAGCTCGGCGACCAGCTTGTCGAGCGGACTACCGCGTTTGCGTTCGCTGATGTCTACCGTGCAGGCGTCGGGATCGGCCAAATCGCCGACAATGGCGAAGTTGTAGTCGTTGATGCCCTGCACGGCGGACGGCTTGCCACGCCGGCCTTCGCAAGCATTGGCGAAGTGCCAGAGGTGGACCAGTTCGTCCTTGAACGGCAGGTCGGGCAGCGGAGCATTGATAGTTTCGGCGTTGAACCAGGGTTCGATTTCGTGGTGGCGCAGGTTGGCAGCGATATGCACCATCTCCAGCCGCGATTCGTGGCTGAGAATTTCCAGCGACTCGTTAACCGTCAGGTACAACGACACGGCCGGGCAATCGGTACCGCCGGCCAGCGTGTAGTTCTGGACGACTGCATCAGGCAGCATCGTGATCTTGTTGCCGGGCATGTAGACCGTGGACAACCGGGCGCGGGCCACGCCGTCGAGGGGCGAACCGTGTTCGATGGCCAGCCCCGGGGCGGCGATGTGGATGCCGATGCGCGAACCGATGCCTGGCAGTTTGACGACCGACAACGCATCATCGATCTCGGTGGTGTGGGCATCGTCGATCGAGAAGGCGCGGACGTCAGCGCGCGGCAAGTCGCTTGGCAACCTGGGTGCCTCCAGCACAGGGAAACCCGTGCCTTTAGGGAACTGCTCGTGCAGGAAGCGGCGGTAATGCAGGAAATAAGGCGACTTGATGGCACCGCATTGGAACAACAGTTGTGCGGCAGTCAGGCCTGTTTCGGCGCAGGCGGCCTCGAAGGCCTTGGTTTCCGGTTTGTTACGGTCTGGAGCGTAGAGCAGGGCGTCGCTCAGCGCGCCGATCTCCGGCGGCAGGCGAAAGGCCTTCAGCTCGCTGATCCAGCCTTCCATCGCCAGCGCTTGCTGACGCTTTTTTTCAAGACTGGCCAGAGCAGCTGTGAGAATGTCGGCAGGCGCCTTGCGGAAGCGCCCCTTGCCTTTACGGTGGAAATAGACGGGCGCGGCGTGCAGGGCGAGCAGCACCGCCGTCGCTTCGACCGGCGCGGGTTCGTGTCCGTAGTAATCACGGGCAAAATCAAGAAACGAAAATTCGCCATCGTTCACGCACTCCCACAGGAAATCCGGTTCGATTTCTTCGGCCAGCGGTGTCGCCTGTTCGAGCAACACCGCAGCGGAAGGTTTCTCAAAACGCAACAATACTGTCGCGGTCTTGATCTTGCTGCGCTTACCGGTGGGCATTTCGACCTGCAACGAGCTGTCGTTGTCGGCCATGATGCTGCCGGCCTTGAAGCCGCCATCTTCTTCAAACAATACGTTCATCGGCGGATTATAGCCCAGCGAATTCAATGATTTGCG
>JAGWUW010000513.1 GCA_028868235.1 Betaproteobacteria bacterium
AAGTGAAGGAATGGAAACCTAGTGGCCAATGATCAGGTCGCTGATCACCACGTAGCCCACAAATGCGGTCAGCAAAACGAGGACAATGATCATCACAATGCGATTGATCGGATCAGCCCACGCCTTCTTCCAACGGTATTCGGTCAGGCGGTTCTCAGCGAGCGCACGATCAAGCTCGGCAAAGCCCTCCCACTTTTCGGGGACTGGTTCGCTATCGCGCATGAAGTCGAAATCGGTCATGAAGGCGTTCATTGATCTGCTCCTTTGGAACATAGCAGAAACTTGCAAACCGAGAAGACAAAAAGACTCGGGAACGGTCGCATTCCTCGGCACCAATCCCAAGCCCCCTCCCCTCAGCCGTGAGTGAGGTCGCGCCTAAAGTCAGAGATGCCATTGATAAGCGGTGCGACAGGCTCGCGCCCGTGAGCCAACGAAAAATGGCACCCTTGCAAGGCTCGACGCCGCCGAACGCCAGGCGCGCGGGACTGGGCGTCAGCCGGCGTTCGGCAAGGAGAGCCGCAAGAGTGCCTGCGGGTCAGCAACAAAGACGCCGCACCCTGGTCCGAGCCTGCGAGGCCAGAGTGCGACCTTGGCGAATTCCCGCTCGCTCCCCTTTGAGAGGTCTCAACTCGCTGACAATTCAGTTGTGGCTCTCCAGCTTGCCGTGATAATTCCTGCCTTCCGTTCACCGCGCTTTGGCATCGGCGGAAAGACTGAGGTTAGGACTTAATCGACATTGCCGGCAACGGTGTGGAACGATTGCTTCCAGTAGAAGCAGACGTCCTGGTTTTCGCCGGTATCACCGCTGGACGACTGTCAGGACCTATTCAGTTATTGTTTCGAGCTGAAGTTGCATCCATGATCAGGCGACGACGGGGGGATTCAGTGGATGACCGAAGGACATCATGCTGTAGGGGATGCCGTACACAATGCCTGAACCTCGCTCGATATTTTCCGCTGCGGAGTCAGGACTTGGCTTTATCTATCAGCCCAGGCTAGCGCTGCTGAGGCTTTTGTCCCTGCCCGAAAGCACCTCGCTTCTCATCGAGAAGAGCGACGATCTAGAGTTTGACACGGCGAGCGGAAGAAAGACGCTGGCGTCTCTGAAGCATAAGGCCGAAGGTGACAGGCTTACGGATTTGGACGTTGATTTCTGGAAATCCGTGAGAGTGTGGCTGGCTTATTATTGCGACAACGGCAGGATCAGCTCGAACACCGACTTCGTTCTGTTCACCACAGCGGTCATCGCACCCGGATCGGAGTTGGCACTGTTCACGGAGGTCGGCAACGATCCGGCGGCTAGGGCATCGATGGCCGCAACGCTTCTGGATCGCAGCACCTCGGCGACGATCGGCAAGACTAGGACCGATCTGGCCGAACTAACAGAGGCCGAGCTCGCGGACTTTTATGGCCGAATCCTCATTCTCGACGGAAGCCCGCGCATAGACACGATCCCTGAGATCGTGCTCGACCAGCACCTGAGGACCGTCCGCCGGGAAGTCCGCGGTCCGCTCTTTGAGCGGCTGGAAGGCTGGTGGATAGACCTGATGATCAAGGTGCTCACGGGCGAGCGAACCGGGCCGGTTTATGGTCACGAGGTGTCGGACAAGCTCTCTTCGATTGCAGAAGAGTACCGGTCCGACAGTTTGCCGATCACCTTCCGCGGCCGGATGCCTGATGGTCGGATCGACATCGCCAACGACACCCGGCTGTTTGTCGAGCAACTCCGGGACCTCGACGTTTCCCCCGCCCGCATCCAGCGCGCGATCATCGACTACTACCGCGCCTTCGAGCAGCGCTCGAGCTGGGCGCGGGAGAATCTGCTGATCTCGGGAGAGATGGAAGAATATGAGGATCGTCTGATCGAAGAATGGGGCCGTTTCCGGGACATCATTTTCGAGACCCTTCACGATGCCAGTGGGGACGATGCATTCAAGGCGGCCGGCCGCCAATTGTATAAGTGGGCTGAAAC
>JAGWUW010000514.1 GCA_028868235.1 Betaproteobacteria bacterium
TACTCGGAGCCGTGATGCGCATTGCTCGGCCAATCACGCATACGGTTGTGCGTCCACTCACCGACCCGCTGGTAGGCAGCGCGTCTTTTACGCCGGGACAGTTGTTTCAATCCGGCGAGCAAGGTGTCTGGTACGACCCGAGCGATTTCACGCGGCACATAGGCGAGCTGTACCGAAACGGCCCCGTCGTGATGATTCGCATCGCCTAAAGGACACCTATGAGCATCACGCGACCGCTAACCCGCCCGCTGACCCGCCCGCTGACCAGCCCCCTCACCCAAGCAGAGGCGGGGGGCGGGCTGTACGCCGGCCTCATGTCCCCATCGCTTCCCACCGCCTACTTCGTGGAGGGCTGGGCCGCAAACAGCTTCCACGGGCAGACTTACGCTATCCCGGCGGGCTATGCCGGACTGTCTGCGGACTCCGAAGGCGAGAAAATCTACACGGTCAATGTGTCAGGCTCGGCGGGCGCAACCTCCGTGACCGGCACGTTTGACACGAATCAGACCGGCAGTTGGTCTTGCACGATCCTGCATGACGATGGGACATACGGAGTCTATACGGCCTCGGGCATTGCCTCCGGTACGTTGAACATCCAGCCGCCTTTGCGTGCGACCACGACGGCCAAGCCCCTAGCTTCACTGGGGGCCGGGCTCAGCGGCCAGCACTACGGCTTGCAGGGGTACAAGGCGCTTGCCCGGAAAATCTTTGCCACGACCAAGCGTGAGGGCTACCGCAACCGCTATGCGAGCGCATGGGTCGCTGCATCCGGGGGAAAGACGGAATGGGGGCGCATCACCATCTCCGCAAGCGCGGTGGATGTGGTGGAGATCAATTCGTTCGTCAATGCGGCGGGCGTGAGTTATTGGACTGGACGAGGGACGCGCAAGCTGGCTTTTGGGCCGTTTGCAGTGGCGGGATATGGCGTAACCCATACCGCCAGTCTTGGCGGATCGTCGGGCTATCTTGAAGCGTTTGTCAGCAGTGGCGCAGCCGCAGCCGGTGCGGTGCGAGTGGAGGTGCTTATTGACGGCGTGTCGCAGTACGACCAAACCTTTACCGAGCTGCGGCGCGTGATCGTTCCATATACCGCCGCTACGACCGGGTTGCTGCGAATCACAATTGCAGCCGCAACTAACACTGGGCCGCATATTGGCGACGTGCGTTGGTGGGCCTACGACCGCACGGAAACGTGGACTGATCCCGTCATCGACAAGAACAAGAATGTCGTCGTGCTGGGCGATTCGTGGTCGGCGCGCTACAGCGGCGGCCTTGGGGCCGAGCTTCAGGCAGCCATCACCGCAGCGGGCGGCTCAGGCACGGTCACCACGGTCGCAACCGGAGGTCATACCGCTGCGGATGGTTTGGCCCGGTTTGATGCAGACGTTGCGCCGCTGCTTGCGGCTGGGGATGCCTGCGTTATCGAGTATTTCGTCAACGACTACAACGCCCTTGGCCCGACCGCCTACCAAACGTGGCTGGACAACCTGTACCGCATTGGCGCGAAGGTTCAGGCGCTTGGCGCGCATCCCATCTTTGTGATGCCGCTCCCGACGCCTTCGCAATCACAGTCGGCTGAACTAGCCAAGTACGCGGAACGCTTGGGGGTGGGACTGCCGGTCTAAAACGGCGGCGACCAATCCCACGGCTCTGGTTTCGACGGGCAGTGCGTGGGGGGGGGGTTGAGTTGTTGAGCCTGTCATAAGCGATCCGCCAGTACCGCCAGCTGCCATATTGCTTGCTCGACTGAACCTGCAAGACCAAAATCCCGGGATCCCCCGGGCTTTCCCCATCGGAGGCACCATGAAGGTTCCCAACACCAAACGTAGGTTCGGCGAGAGTGGCGACTACATATTCCGCCAACGCCTTCACCGGCCAGCCTGATCGCTGCACCTACGGCGGCAAGACCTGGCGTGTGTCGCAAGCGGACGGCAGCGGCAACAACGTGTGGCAGCCGGGCG
>JAGWUW010000515.1 GCA_028868235.1 Betaproteobacteria bacterium
CCTTTGTCCTGCTCGCCGAAGCGCTGGCCGTTGCTATCGGCCTCGCCGCCGGTGTCCTGCCGGCGCGCCGCGCCGCGCGGCTCGACCCGGTCCAAGCGTTGCGTGCCGAATGACAGCCTATTCATCCATACGCATCAGTATGGTAGAGTGCATTTTTCCCAACCAATAAAAGCAAGGAGTCCAGCATGACCTATCACATCGATCAGCTGCATCCCGGCATGTCCGCCAGTACCTCCAAGACTGTCACCGAAGCCGACATCATCCTGTTCGCCGGCATCTCGACCGACGTCAACCCGGCTCACCTCGACGAGGAATACTGCAAGGGCACGATGTTCGGCACCCGTATCGCCCATGGCATGCTGTCGGCTGGTTTCATCTCCGCCACTCTGGCCAACAAACTACCTGGCCCCGGCACCATCTATCTGTCGCAGACGCTAAAATTCAAGGCCCCGGTCAAACCGGGCGACACCGTCACCGCCACTGTCACTGTGCGTGAAGTCAATGTTGAGAAGAACCGCGTCATCCTCGACACGGTATGCACCGTCGGCGGCAAGACGGTCATCGATGGCGAATGCCTGATGATGCCGCCAGTCCGCGCAGCCAAGCCCACCGGCACGGTCTGATTCGCTCACCGGACGAAAACCCCATGCAAAACGCCGGCTCGAAGCCGGCGTTTTTTGTTTTTCGACCCTACCAGAAACCCCGGCCAGCGTCAAAAAGCCTCGTCGTTGCGCAAGAAGCGCCACTGCCCCAACGGTAAATCACCCAGACGAATGCGCCCGATGCGCACCCGCTTCAGGCCGACAACCTTCAGGCCCACCAGTTCGCACATGCGGCGAATCTGGCGCTTTTTACCTTCCTTCAGGATAAAGTGCAGCTGGTCCTCGTTCAGCTGCTTGACCCAGGCCTGTTTCAATGGCTTGCCGTCGAGTTCCAATCCGTGCCGCAACAGGTCGAGGCCCCCCTTGATCATCTCACCGGAAACGCGGACCAAGTATTCCTTCTCGGCATCGCTGGTCTCGCCGATCAGTTTCTTGGCCACCCGACCATCGCTGGTCAACACCAACAAACCTGTCGAATCGACGTCGAGACGGCCAGCGGGCGCCAGACCGCGCAACATCCAAGGCTTGAATTCCGGATCGCCTGACTGCACGACCTGGGCTTCCGGAGTCACCAAGGTCACGGCCGGAATACAGCCTGGTTCCGGTTGTCCGGACACATAGCCGACCGGTTTGTGTAGCAGGATGGTGACCTGCTTGGCCTGATCCTTCCGCGCTTCCTTCGAAATCGAAATCTCGGCCGACGGATCAATGCGCGAACCCAATTCGCTGATTGGTTCTCCATTGACGAAGACCCAGCCGCGCTCGATCCACAGATCGGCCTCGCGCCGCGAACACAGTCCGCGCTCGGACATCACCTTGGAAAGACGAACACCTGCCGACTGTGGCCCCTTGGGAACTTCCGAAACGTTAGGCATGCCGATCGGCTCAGCCCGATGGGATAGCCACGGATCCTCAGCCGCCGGACGAGCCGTCGGCCGGACTGCCGGCTTGCGCTCGACGGCCTTGGCCCACGGGTTTTCCTGCCGACGCTCGTCAGGCCGCACCGGCGCTTTGCCGCCATCCCGGGCCGGTGTCGCCTTGGCCGGATAGGCCGTCTTGCCACCCGGCTGCGGCTTGCTGCGTCCAGCCGTGCCCTTACTTTCCGAGGCAAGACGTCCGCCCGAACGCCCCTCCGGTTTCGGTTTGGCAACCGGCGCACGCTTGCGCACGCTCAGCGTACCGAGCGGCGCATCCGGTTTGGCTTCCGGCACTTTGTTGTGCACGGCAGGCTTGGTTAGCACCACCGCCTTTTCAGCCTTATCGGCGCCACCCGCCGCCGCATCCGTCGGCTTGCGCCAGCGGGCCCAGGGGTCGTCAGGATTATCCTTACCTTGATCGCTCATTGCAGATCGAGC
>JAGWUW010000516.1 GCA_028868235.1 Betaproteobacteria bacterium
CGTCGGCCGTCACGCGCACGCAGTAATTCGGGTCGCTGCTGGCTTTGAATTCAGACTTCACCTGGTTGATCAGGTCGCGCACCAGCAGTGCATGCTCCTGCGTGGCGCAGAAGACCAGCGTCTTTTCGCCCGGGGGGATCATCCCCATGAAGGTGCGGACGCGGAAGGCCTCCCGCTCGGGAATCACGATCACCCGGTTGAACTCGCCTTCCTCATAGCGCTTGCCCGGCACCACTTCGCCTTGAACGATGGTGTCGTCGGGCGTGTAGGTGTAATCGTCCAGCGTGGTGGCGATCTGGCGCACCTTGAAGGGCGTCAGGTAACCGTCGTTGATGCCGTCCTTGAGCGAGTAGGTATAGACCGGCTCGCCGAAGTAGGCGTAGGTGTCGGCGTTGGTTTTCCGCTTGGGCGTGGCCGTCAGGCCCAACTGCACCGCGGGGGCAAAGTAGTCGAGGATGGCGCGCCACTGGCTTTCGTCCTTGGCGCCGCCGCGGTGGCATTCGTCGATGACGATGAAGTCAAAGAAGTCCGCCGGGTAGTCGCCAAAATAGGGCGTCTCGCCCGGCCCGCTCATGAAGGTCTGGAAGATGGTGAAGAACAGGCTGCCGTTCTTCGGCACCCTTCCCTTCTTGCGGATCTCCGCCGGCTCGATGCGCAGCAGCGCATCCTCCGGGAAGGCCGAAAAGGCGTTGTAGGCCTGATCGGCCAGGATGTTGCGGTCGGCCAGGAAGAGGATGCGCGGTCGCCGCTGCGGCTCGCCCTGTCCTTCGCTTTGCAGAACCTTCCAGTCGGTCAGGTTCCAGCGGGCGTGGAAGAGTTTCCAGGCGATGTGGAAGGCAATCGCCGTCTTGCCGGTGCCGGTGGCCAGCGTGAGCAGGATGCGGTCCCGCCCGGCGCTGATCGACTCCAGCACGCGGCGCACCGCAATCTCCTGGTAATACCGGCTTTCCCAGCTGCCGCCCTTGTCCTCGTAGGCGATCGCCGCAAAACGGTCGCGCCAGGCGTTGGCTTCGGCAAAGGTCAGCGCCCAGAGCTTATCGGGCGTCGGCCAGGCGGCCACATCGGCTTCCGCGCCGGTGGCCATGTCGATGCCGTAAATCTTCTGGCCGTTGGTGGCGTAGGTATGGCGCACCGCCAGTTTCGCCGCGTACTGCTTGGCCTGGGCAACGCCTTCGGTGTACGGCTTGCCCCAGGCCTTGGCCTCGATCACCGCCAGCTTGGTGTTGCGGTAAATGAGCACATAGTCCGCAATCTCGGCCTTGGCCCGCTGCTGCCTGCCGAGCAGCCGCCCCGGGGCAATCACCTCCCGCCGGATGCGGCTGCCCTCCACCACGCCCCAGCCGGCGGCCTTCAGCGCGGGGTCGATGTGCTCAGCGCGGGTTTCGGCCTCATTCATCACACAGCAGCTCCCAGCAGTTGATCGGTTTTCTTCGCAGTCAGTTGGCCGGTGAAAGCATGGTGCAGCAGTGATTTCCTCAGCTCGTCGAGGGCAGTTACTTTCCTATTTAGCGAATCCTTAAGTAGGCTTATATTCACAGAAATTTCCGACATGAGTGCAATTAGCTGCCGCTGTCCATCTAAAGATGGAAGCGGGACCTGGATTTCGCGAACCTCACCGCATGTCAGGTGAGGTACCGTCGAGCCAGAACGGATAGATTCAACCTTGCGCCGCATTTCTTCGGTATAAAAAAACTCCGCGAGATACTCACCAAAAAGAAGCGCTGGCTTCGGTGTAATAACTATCATCGCATGACAGTTGTGCCCCACATGCTCTTGACCAACTACCGCACAATGTCCAATGTGGCCACTTTGCACCAGGAGAAGATCTCCGGCCTTTAATTTCGACTTCTTGTTCTTCTGATTGAATGCTTCCGTGATGAATGTCTTGCCGTCGAACTGCAGCCGGTTATCTCGCACATGTCGAGCCAAGAGGTATGGAATACCTTCATCGACATA
>JAGWUW010000059.1 GCA_028868235.1 Betaproteobacteria bacterium
GGTAGTCTGACCTGCAACGACATTGCCTTCCCGGTCGTAGGACAGTTTGTCGGTGCTCTCGGCGGTCATCAGGCCGCGGCGATCGAACGTATAGCGGGTGACGCCGCCCAACTTGTTGGTCACCGAAACACGATTGCCCTCCGCATCGTAGGCATAGTTTTCAGCAAAGCCTTCTGCATCGGTCGTCGACAGCACCCGGCCCAGCCGGTCATAGGTGAAGGCGGTGATCGCATCGCGGCTGTCAGCAACGAGGGCGGGCACAGCCGCCGGGTTGACGCTATCGGAATAGGCAGTCGCGTACCGACGCACTGCGGCTGCCTGGCCGAGCGCCGTGAAGGTCGTCGCCGTCGCATAGCCTGCGGCGTCAAGCACCAGCCAGGCGCGACCGAGGCGGTCATACCAGGCGTAGCTGGTATTGCCGAGCGGGTCTGTGGTCTTCACCCGCTCACCGAAAGCATTGTATTCGTACCAGGTGTCCGCCCAGCCGCCCTCGTCCCGCGCCTTTGATTCGCGCGTGCGGTTACCCAGAGCATCGTAGACATAATTGGTCACGCGATTGCGGGTATCGACATAGGTCATCAGGTTGCCCACGCCATCGTAGACGAATCCCTGGTTCGTCTGATCCGGAGTCCCAACGGCAGAATACGCACCAAGCACTCTGCCCGCCGCGTCATACAGTATCCTGCTGATTGCCTCGTCGGCTGAACCCGCCGCCTCCACTGTCTGCCAGACTTGTCCGAAGGCATTGTAATCGAAATGGGTGCGGACGCTTTGGTTGTCCCAACCGGTCGAGAGATCGCCGTCCCAGGTGTCGGTCAATTGACCCGCAGCATCATAGACATTGGTGGTGCGCACCGTCCCGGCGGCGTTCGCCCCGACGAGCAGCGCCGCCATGGTTGCCGGCGTTGCCCCGTCATAGACTGCGTATTGCCCGGCATAGCGAATCTGGCCGATTACCCGGTCGTCAAGATCGTACTGATATTCGGTGACATAGCCTTCGCCGTCGACACTGTAGGCAAGCCTTCCCAGCGCGTCATAGATCATTCGGGTGTGGACGTTGCCCGGCAATTGCACCGGCGCGCTCCCTGCCCAGTTCCACATGGTCTGCGCATCGGGATCAGCGGAGGCTGTGTAAGGCGCGGCAAAGCGCGAGGTGCGGAAAACAAGCCCAGTCTTGGCTTCATAGGCGTAGGCGGTGACGCCGCCCAAGGCATCAATGTCGAAAACCTTGTGTCCTGCACCGTCAAAGATCGCACGCGACACGCGCTTTGCCGGGTCAGCCGCCAGCCCGAGCGAGGCTATGCTTGCCTTGACGTAGGCAAGCGAAATCTCCGGCGCGCTTGGGATCGACCCCGCATATTCAACCGTGCGTACGACCCGACCTGCCGCGTCGTAGACGTACTCGGTCGGGCGCAAGTTACCGTCAAGCCGGAAGCGGACCTGACCTTCGCCGTCGTAGACCAGATATTCGGTGCGATCGTTCACCGAGGAGACGATGCTGCCCATGACCTGGGTGTAGTTGCCCCCGGCGCGCATAGCCGGCGGCACGGGGTTGATGAAACGCCGTGTACGGGTCAGCCGCCCGGCCTTGTCGTAGGTGTATTGGGTAAACCCGCCCGCTCCGTCGAGCGTGCCGATCAGCAGGCGGTCGCGCGAGTAAAAGTTGCGCGTCACCCTGTCTGCGGCCGAGACAGCCGGGGTGGCCGAAAAGGCGAAGTTCGAGGTGTGCGACGGCGCGAAAGTTGGCACCGTCGCCTGCGCCGGATCCGCATAACCGACTGATACGCTACTGACGCTGAATGTCGCGTTGGTGTTGAGCGCAGATGCCGATCCCCATGACAGCAAGCGCATCAACTTCGCATTGGCTGGCATTCCTGCCAGAAAGCCCGATACCGTCACCCCGCTGCCAAGACCTGCGGAAGCCGACCCCACGAAGGTGGACGAAATAAAGTTGTAGTTGGCGTCAAAGAATTGCGCCCAGACATCGACCTTGGCCAAGGCGCCGGAACCGTAGATCCGCTCGCTGACCGCCAGCCGTCGACCTGGCTCGATCGCCACCATATTGGTGCTATCGGAATAGAGCGCCACATTGACGTTGGCGGCAGTTGCCTGAAAGGTGGTAGAGATGGCCTTTGCGCCCTGTCCGTCGGTTACCACCGTCGGGTTGGTCTGGAAGACAACACTGGCGGGCGGCCCCCACTGGTTCCAGAAATTAGCCCCGGATTCGAAATTGGCTTCCTGCCAGAGGTTCGTTTCGGTCGGCATGACCGTTACGACCGGATCGCTTACGGTCAGCGTTACGTTGGTGTTGAGCGCGCTGGCCCTGGTCCATGCATGTAGTCGCATCCACTTGGCGTTTGCCGGAACCGAGGGCACGAAACCGCTGACCTTCTGGCTCTGAACCGAACCATTAGCGATGCCGATGTATTTCGAGACAATGGATTGATCGTTGGCATCGAAGAATTCGGCCCAGACGTCGACCTGCTGCACCGCGCCAGAGGTGGTGATGGTCTCGCTGACAGCGAGGCGCTCGCCCGGCGTGACCAAGTAGAAGGTCTTGCTGTCCGAATAGAGCGTCGCCACCGCACCAGCGGCATTTGCCTGGAAGGTTGCGGTGATTGCCTTATGCCCGTTGGCATCAGTCACGATGCTGGCGTTGGTCTGGAAGCTGATGCCCGGCGAACCCCACTGGTTCCAGTTCTGCAGGCCGTTGTCGAAGGCGGCGTTCTGCCAGATATTCGGGACCATGCCGGAACCCGCCACGGTGACTTTCGGCTCCACCAGGACGAAGGCACCGGTTCCGGCTCCAGATGTCCACATGTAGAGTTCCAACAGGCCTTTCACCGCCCCGGTCGGCACGGTCACCGTGCCGCCCATCGGAGTGTTGTAGGCTTGCCCGCCCGACCGGCTGCTGATGACCGAAGAGGACAGGAATGCCCCGTTCGCATCAACCCAGTGCATCGCAAGCGTCAGCGTGCCCGCCGCCGAGCCATAGGCTTCCACGCCGGTCTGGATCGAGAGGAACTGGCCGCTCTCAACCTTGAAAGCGTCAGTCTGACGAAGCGATGCGACATTACCCGCCGCCGCCGCGTTAACTTCCGCCTTCAGGAAATGCTGGTCCTGCCAGACCCAGACATAGGGTGAGCCGGATTGCACGATCCCGTTGGGATTCCAGCTTGTCCAACCGCCTGGTCCGTCCAGACCGCCGTTGAGGAGCAGATTGGTCCCCGGCGTCTGCGCCATCATCTGCGCGACGACATAGGGTGCCAGAACGTTGGCCGATTCCACCGTGCGGACAAGCTGTCCGGCACGGTCGTATTCGAAAGTGGTAACCTTGCCGGACTGGCCTTCCCATGCGCCGCGCACGGTCTCGATGGTCTGCGCCACCCGGTCGGCGGCATCGTAGACGTTCCATTCCCAGCGATCATAATTGCTCGGCTGGGGACGCGCGCCGGTGATCGTCGCGCGGGTTGGCTGGCCGTTGGCATCGTAGAGAGACCCGGTCGCGAAACCGCTCATTGCATTGGCATAGCGGATGGTGGCGACCAGCCGGTTTTCCGCGTCGTAGCGAAACTCGGTAAGCTGACCCTTGCGGTCCATATACCCGGACTTGCGCCCGGCATCATCGTAGAATGTAAAGTCGCGCTGGGCTAGCGCATCGACTGAAACGCGCAGGCGACCAAGCTTGTCGTACTTGTAGTTTTCGGTCGCGGTCGCAACCCCGGGGGCGGCCTCCGCATAGCTCAGGATTTCGCCGCGGGCGGAATAGACCGACGTGCGAGTCTGTCCATTGGCCAGTGTGACAAGCGTTGTGCGCGCGCCATCGTTGTATGCGGTGGTGGTGGTCTGGCCGAGCAGGTCGGTGGCCGCGATTACCCGACCAAGGCCGTCGTAGGCGAAGACCTCGTAACCGTCCGTGCCGCTTTGCCACTTGGCCAACAGGTTGCCGAACTGGTCGTAGGTATAGGCAGTGCGATTGTATCCCGCGTTTTGAGCCTGGCCAACCCGCGTCGCCGACTGCGCAAGTCCGGGAACGAACCCTGCCGGCATGATCTGGTCCGGCGTCGCTTGCGCGATCATCGGTTCGGTCATGTTAAAGGAAACGTTGGTGTTGGGGGTCGCCGCGTTGGCATAGAGCACCAGCCGCACCCGTTTGGCCCCCGCCGGTACGTCGACGAAACCCGAAATCAACGAATTGAACGGCTGCGTACCGCCCAGACTGCCGACGTGGATTTCCGTAACCCAGTTGTCGTTCTGATCGAAAAATTGGACGCGCAATTGCAAATTGGCAATTCCCGCCGATCCGCTGACACCTGCGCGAACGGCCAGCCGTTCCCCGGGCGTGGCCGCATAGTTCTCGCCGGATACAAAGGCTACATAATCGTTCGGTGAAGCGCCCCGAAACATCTGGCTGATATAGGCCTTTTGGCTGGACGGTTCGGTTGCGGTGACGGGCGCGCCCTGAAGCATGTTGGCCGTACTTTGCCACGCCCACCAACCGCCGGTGCCGCTCTCGAACTTCGAAAACTGGACACGGTTCACATTGAGGTCGGAGTAGTCGGTGACCAAGGCGACGTTGCCGCGAAAGTCGTAGGCGGTGTCGGTCCGCTGGATGGCTGTGGTCGAACCAAGCGTGCTGACCCAGTTCGCCACCGCCGCTTCGCTCAGATTGTCCCACGAGGCCAGGGTCCAGGCAACCGGGTAGAAATCGCGCGTGTACTGGATCGTTGCCACGCGCTGGCCGACCGCGTCATAGCGATATTCGGTGACACGGCCTTCCTGCGTCACCTCGAAACGCAGGTGCGCCTCGCCATCGTAGACGTAGCGAGTGGTCTGGTTGACGTAGCGGGCGATAAATTCGGCGGTAGTCGCCCAGGAAGCAGGCTGCCGTCCTTCGCGCCACCCGTTTTGCAGGTAGTGCTGCAAGGGATCGATCCCGGCATTGGCGATATCCGTATAGGTGTTCAGATACCAGTTGGTGTCGAACATCGCATTTGGATTGCGACGCTCGTGCCAGCCGTGGACCGCGTAATGCTGAGCCGGATCGTTGTATTCCGGAGTGTCGCCAATGTCTGTGTAGACCGCCTGGTAAAAGGCGGAGTCGACCCCGTCGAACGGCAGCCGATCAAGCCCGGAGACGTTGACGACCAAAACCTTCTTAAGCAGCCGGTTACGGGCATCGCATTCGTAGCGGGTGTGATTTCCTGCGGGATCGACGCCTTCGGTCAGATTGCCGTGGGCATCATAGGTGTACGAAGTCAACCGCCCCAGCGCATCGGTGTGGCCAACGACATCGCCGTTACCATTGTAGGCGAATTGCTCAACCTGCGACAAAGCCCCTGAACCGTCAGGCGGCGCCGCAATCGAAGTGAGGTTACCAGCGGCGTCATAGGCAATCACCGTCACCTTTCCCAGCGGATCCGTTACCGTTGTGCGCTGGTTGCCGGTATCATAAGCATAGGTCGTCGTGGCAGTTGTGCCGTCGGCAACGGTCTCGACCACTGACGCAATGCGGAAATCGCTGCCGACTTGAACATAGGTGAAGCTGACGAAATTGCCCGATCCGGTCTCGCTGATCGAAGCTACACGTTTCGAATCACCGTCATAGGTATAGGTAATACCAACAGTGTTACCGTCGCTGACGACGCCATCTTCCGGCGTCCGGTCTATGGTCACGCCAACAAGTCGGTTCGCCCCGTCGTAGGCATAACGTGTCCGCAAGGCCAGCAGTCCGCCTGCCGAACTGCGCGTCTCCAGCCGCGTCAGATTGCCGCCCGACCAGACCAACTCTGTATATTCGCCGCTCGCCGCGGTCACCCGGCTCATCCGGCCGCTTGCGTCATAGCTGTAGCTCACCTGCACCCCGTCAGGGTCGCGGGTTGCAATCAAACGACCCGAAGCATCGAACCGGTCAATCAGCAGGCTTTCGCCATCGGTGAGGTCCCAGACATTGCCTGACGCCAGCAAGGTATCGTATGCACCGCCACCCTCGCGATTGACATACGCACCCGTGCCGCCATCGTTTCGCTGGAAACCCGGTTCGAATCCGAACATCGCAGTCGATCCGTCCCAATCGGTCAAACGTACGACGCTGCCAGCAGCGTTCACTCCGCCACTGACCATGTCAATCCGCCGCTGCACGCTTTCGCGCCAGTTATCGCCGTTGTCGTCGGAAAATTGGCCGAGGCTGTTGTAAGTGCGGAACAGCCGTGCATCAGGACCAACGCTGGCAAGCACTTCATCCTGGTTTCGGATTACCAGGTTGCCAGTTACGGCATTGACCGACACCATACTGCCAAGCCGTCCGGTAGCCGCCGAACCCAACTGTCCGTGCCCCGCCAGCACCGAAGCCGACGAACGCTCAAGCCTGAGCGCATTGCTCCCAATGATTGATGTCATTCCGCCCAGCCTCATTTCCACGTTTCCGGTCACATCGGCGGCGCGAATGTCACTGCATTGCCCAAACAAGGTCGGGAACCTGTTGGCCCGGTTTAGGTATTTTTCACGATATATCAGTGACTTGACGATAATTGACGTGTGGCGGTGGAGAAGCGCAGCCCGATCTGTTGGGGCATCCTAAGCTTGGGAATTCCTGTCATGACTAGGCGGCGTGGACAAATCGGCTGACGGTTAGCGCCCGGGTTGATTCAAGTCTGCTTTTTGGAGGCAGGCTTGAGCCGGGGTGATTTGAGTGAAGCGGAATGGCGTATTTTGAAGGGTTTGCTGCCGATTGAGGCAGAGAACCGGGGGCGCGGTCGTCGCCCCGAGCAGAACCGCTCGATCATCAATGGGATACTCTGGCGGCTGCGTTGCGGCACGCCATGGCGCGATGTCCCGCCCAAATACGGCAACTGGAACACGATCTATCGGCGTTTCCGTCGATGGAATGAAGCCGGGGTCTGGGAGGCGGTAGCGCTGACGCTGGCCGAAGCCATGGCGGACAGCGACCACTACAGCATCGACAGCACCACCGTCCGCGCCCATGTCTCGGCAGCGGGCGGAAAAGGGGGACTCATCGACGCGCTCTTGGCCGCTCGCGGGGCGGGTTCACCAGTAAGCTTCACTGCCTGGCTGATGCCCTCGGACGACCGATCACCCTCCATCTGACCGTCGGCGAAGCGGCGGATTGCAAAGCCTATGATGCGTTGATCGACCAACCCGAACGCGCGCCCGATGCCTTGCTGGCAGACAAAGGTTATGATGCCGACGCCATCCGTGCGGATCTCGCCGAGCGGGACATCAAGACCGTCATCCCCGGACGATCAAACCAACGTATGACGATCCAGCACGACCGCGCCCTCTACAAACAGCGCAACCGGATCGAGCGCATGTTCGGACACCTGAAAATCAACCGAGCCATCGCAACCCGATACGACCAACTCGCCGAAACCTTCCTCGGCATGGTTCACATCGCTTCTACCAGATACTGGCTCAAATTTGTCCACGCCGTCTAAAATTATCGAATAATCATGAGGCGACACATTTTTTTAGAACAAAAATATTTTCATTCTGTACTTTTTGCGCATGTAATATTAAAAAATTATCGATTTTTTTACATTTCTCCAAAAGTTCACGAAATTCTTCATACTGCCATGCGTGAACATGAATATCCATTGCTGCATTCATTGCCTGTAATGCAGACTCCTCTATTTTATCTTCATCTATATACTCCCCAGTCATGATGGGGTGAACGAATTTTGCATGCTCAACGTAAGCATCCTTCTTGGTCCCCATGCCACCATCCACATAATCCATCATCATGTGTTCAAGTGTAGTGGCAGTTCGATCACGATCCCATGTTTTTGATTTTTCCGGCACCACAAGCAGGAAAATTCCCTGATCTTTTAGCACCCTAATCGTATTGATAATTGCACCAATCGGGTCAAACAAGTGCTCTATGACATGGGCGCTAATCACAAAATCCAGGGAATTTTGAGGGATCCCCGCCATGGTTTGAGCATCAATGAAGCCGTTGAGAGACACTTCCAGACTGGAGAAATATTTAGATAACTCATCTCTATCCCGAATATCACCGTAATAACACTCCGATCCATCCGGGATAAAAAATGGACGAGAACCGGCCCCCACCTCAATTCCCTTTCCCTTAATCCATATGGATGATACAGTTCGGCGCACAGCCTCAATTTCTATTGATCCATGACTTTCCATAAGCTCACGCCTCTGCCTGTGCAACGAAGCGCATCTATTTGCCAAATCTTCTATTGAGTAATTAATCCAGAAGCTCGAGATTTCTTCATCATTCATATTTTAATTCCGCTTCAATAAAAATTGATTAATATAATTAATCAAATTATAATATCTAAATTAATTATATGCCATTATTTAAAAAAATCTTCGCTCGCAATAGAGGCCCTGCGCTCTCCAAACGAAAAAGCAGCGCCCCAATTGCAACTGGGTGCAGATCTCCGTTAGTCCAAACCGAACGGCCTGCCGTCTGATATTCTGGGGTGACCGCTGGCACAAGTCTGTAGAGAGTGAAAGGGCACTGCCAGGATTCGCACCTTCAGCCTCGTCGTGTGCAGACTGAACCGCCCCGGGATTGCCGGAGGCACTAACGCCTGAGAGGAGGGTCTGCGATGAGCAAGACGACGAACAAGTTTTCACCAGAGGTGCGAGAACGTGCGGTCCGCCTGGTGCTGGACCAGGGGGCGAGCATGCATCCCGATAGGCAGCGATGCCAACTTCAAGGCTTATGGTGTGCGCAAAGTGTGGCGGCAAATGCAGCGTGAGGCCTTCGATATTGCCCGCTGCACGGTGGAAC
Source organism: Betaproteobacteria bacterium (assembly GCA_028868235.1). Classification (GTDB taxonomy): domain Bacteria; phylum Pseudomonadota; class Gammaproteobacteria; order Burkholderiales; family Rhodocyclaceae; genus Azonexus. The sequence continues at coordinate 8,783 of JAGWUW010000059.1, forward strand.
GGCTGATGCGCGATCTCTGCCTGCAGGGCGTGATCCGTGGCAAGCCGGTCAAGACGACGGTGAGCGACAAGGCCGCGCCATGTCCGCTCGATCAGGTCAACCGCCAGTTCCATGCTCCGGCGCCGAACATGTTTTGGTGTCGGACTTCACCTACGTCGCAACGCGGGCCGGGTTCGTCTATGTTGCCTTCGTGTTCGGCGTCTACGCCCGCTATATCGTGGGCTGGCGGGTGAGCAGGACGGCACATGCTGGCTTCGTGCTCGATGTCCTCGAGCAGGCGGCCCATGATCGGCGGCCCGTCCATCACGGCGGACTGATCCAGCACAGCGGCCGCGGCAGCCAATACGTCTCGATCAAGTATACTGAGCGCCTTGCCGAGGCCGGGATCGAACCTTCGGTCGGGAGCGTTGCCGACAGCTATGACAACGCCTTGGCTGAGACGATCAACGGACTTTGCAACGCCGAGGTCATCCATCGACGCGAGCCGTGGCGTTCATCTGAAGCCGTGGAATATGCCACGCTCGAATGGATGGACTGGTTCAACCACCGGCGCTTGTTCGCGCCCATCGGCAACATCCCGTCTGCCAAAGCCGAAGAGCGTTACTACGCCAAGCTGGACGACACGCCCATGGCAGCATAATTTGATGAAACTAGCCTCCGGCAATCCCGGGGCGGTTCCCCCAGACCTGCACGTAATCGACCTTCACACCGCGCTCGGCCAACTCGGCAACCAGCCCGCGCAAGGTGAAATCGACCTTGGTCCGATCTAGCAGCCAGTCCACAGATCCCCGGTCGGCAACCGGGGCTTATGACCGCCAATCTGCCCAGCTGCGACCGTCCCTGTTTGCCGGCAACGCCTCATTCACTTGATCGCGCTACTTTCGGAAACGCCAAATCTGGCAGCGGCACCGCGTACCGACATGCCCTCGTCCATTACCGCTGAAGGAACCCGTTTCCGACGATCCATCGAATAGGCTCGAACCATGCCATGCCAGCCTTCTACCCGCCAGGCATTGTGAATCACATTCGATCCCGTTCGGGAATCCCCTTTCGAGTCAATGCAATGTCATCAGGCTATAAACCTAGAAGCGTTGACCACACCTCGCGTGGTCAACGTCGAAGCAGCGAGACGCTATTCTACAGCATAGCGATGACCGGAACCACATAAGCCTGAAATAAACAAACTTAATACGTCCCGCCACCATCTCTAATAAGTGAAAATACCCTATTGGCAAAAGATTCATAAGTAAAATATCTTTCAAATACCCTCCTT
>JAGWUW010000060.1 GCA_028868235.1 Betaproteobacteria bacterium
CGTTGAACAGGAAGCCGGCACCGACACCGATGGCGATGGCGATCGGGAAAGCCACCATGACGTTACCGCCAATGGCCGCCAGCTGGCTGCGGCAGACGGCGGCGATGACATCGACCAGGCGTTCGAGATCGGCATTGCGGCTTAGCTTCAGGTCGCCGAGCAGGCTGGCCAGGGTTTGCGCGGTCATCGCCGGTTGTTTGGTGGCAACCGTCATGCCGAGCAGGAATATGGCGACGAAGCCGAGGCCGTAGATCATGCTGAACAGGAAGGCTTCGCCGAACAGTGGGGCATGCAGCGCGGCGGCCTTGATTTTGAGCAGGGCCATGATGCCGATCAGCACGCCGGCTCCTGCCGCCGAGCGCCACATACGACTGTAATCGCCAGCCGATTCGCAGATGTAGTGCTCGCCGGAACGGGCCGCATTTTCGGTGACGCGCACGGCAAGCAGGCCGGATAGCTGGGCCAGATAGAAGCGCAGGCTGTTGCGGCGGTTTTCGGCGATGAAGGCGGCGTGGGCGAATTCGCCCCAGGCGCGGATGGCTTCACTGTGTGTTTCGGCCTTCAGGCCAGCGCCGAGAATGGCGACCAGATCGCACAGACGTTCGATGCTTTGCTCGCTGCGCGTCAGCAGGTAGGACAGATGCAGACTGGTACCGACCGTCTGGGCACGCTTGCGGATCTTTTGCAGCGTTTCCTGGCACTGGTCGGCGATGACCAGCAACTGGCTGCCGTCGTCGGCGGATTGTTGCGGATCGTTCAGCGCAGCGCGGAAGGCATTGACGAAATCGAGCGCCTCCGCTGAAAGTGCGACGAAACGCGGCGTGGCGTCCTCGAAATTGGGCGAGGCGCGCATCAGTTCGCTTTCCACTCCCAGGCCGCTGACCCGGTGGGCGAGGAGCAGCACCGCATCGAGCATCTGCTCCTGGATGCTGCGCCAGTCGACGTTGCGCAATTCCTTGTCTGGAGCGACCAGTTCCCAGAAGCGTCGGGCAAACTCCGACGGGATGTCCTGCAGCCATCGCCAGTCGTCGGAGCGGTGGTAGATGACGTGCAGGCAGTCTTTCAAGCGACGCTCGTCAGGCGCTTCGGGGAGCAGGCGGTTGCCGAGGATGCGCCCCCATTCGGAAAAGAAGCCGGTGCCGGGCAGGATGCCGCTGTCGGTGAAGAAAGTAACCAGGCGGCGAGTGGCGACGAAGTGGACGACGTGGCCGCAGAAGGCTGCACGCAGCGTGGAGTCGGATTCAAGGTGATCGAGCATAGTCCGGTAGCGTTCGCTGACACCCTCGTCGTACCGGCTTTGGGGGCGTAGCACGGCGACCAAGCGACGGATCAGTTCCAGCGTGTCGGCTTCGGAATTGCGGAAGTGGTGCAGTGCCTCGCCCACCGGGTCGGCGGACCGCGCCGGTTTGCCCAGAAGCCAGTGCCAGAAAGTACGCATTCTTGTCATCGGGATAATCTCCTTGTCATGGGCGGCGTAGTCGCCTGACCTTTTATGGTAGCGGATGGAGAGCGCTTTCCTGTGTGTGACAAGTGGTTGAAAGGTGACGATTCGTAATAGAATGAAACAGCTTCACCTTCACGAATAATTCCAACGCAAGACTCATTTTGGGACTGCCGACTATGAACATCGTCAAGAAATCCCTGGTTCTGGCCCTGCTGGCCGGCATCGGTTTCTCTGCTGTTGCGCAAGAGCGCGTTTACCTGATCGACCAGCGTGACGTTGTCGCCAAGAGCGGCTTCGGTCTGTGCTGGCGTGATGGCTACTGGACCCCGGCCGCTGCTGCTGCCGACAAGGCCGGTTGCGAGTGCGACAAGGACCTGCTGCCGGCCTCCGCCTGTGCGCCGGCCGCTGCCGCCGCCCCGGCCCCCGCTGCCCCGGCTGCTACCGGCGTGAAGCCGACTGGCGAAAAGATCACCGTCGCCGCCGACGCCCTGTTCGACTTCAACAAGGCTGTCCTGCGTCCGGAAGGCAAGGCCAAGCTCGACGAGCTGGTCTCCAAGGCCAAGGCTATCAAGCTGGAAGTGATCCTGGCCGTCGGCCACACCGACCGCATCGGTTCCGATGCCTACAACCAGAAGCTGTCCGAGAAGCGCGCTGCCGCCGTCAAGGAATATCTGGTTGCCAAGGGCATCGAAGCCAACCGTGTCTACACCGAAGGCAAGGGCAAGAAGCAGCCGGTTACCGGCGACAAGTGCAAGGGCAACGCCAAGACCAAGGCCCTGATCGACTGCCTGCAACCGGATCGCCGCGTCGACATCGAAGTCATCGGCACCAAGTAAGCCGACTGCGCTTCAATCAAAAGCCCTGCCTCGGCAGGGCTTTTTTGCGTTTGGAGCAAATATGCCGACTGGCGCTGACAGTGGCATACTGGGCAACCAACTTTCCTGGAGAGCAAGCATGCAAGCTCGTTTCCTGCCGTTTGCGGCGGCTGCCGTGTTGTGGATAGGTTTGGCCATGGCCCAGGTCAATATCAATACCGCGACAGTCGAAGAACTCGATGCTCTGAAAGGCATCGGCCCGACCAAGGCGCAAGCCATCGTTGATTACCGTAAGAAAAATGGCCCATTCAAGGCGGTCGATGAATTGGAGAATGTTCCGGGGATCGGTCCGGCGACCCTGAAAGAGTTGCGGCGCGATGTCGTGGTCAACGGTGCGTCGCGGGCTACGCCTGCTAAACCGGCTGCGATGGCACCGACTCATTTGCCGAATGAACCTGCTCGTCCGGTTGCACCGTCGCTGCCAACCAAGGCAGCCCCCGCTGCGCCGGCGATAACCGCCAAGCCTTCCGCTCAGCCCGCGATCATTGCCGAAAAGGCTGCCGCCAAACCTGCCATGCCGGCCAAGTCTGGCTTGGAAGGTAAACCCGCAGCTCCGGCCGCGCCGATGGCTAGGCCTGCTGCACCTGCCACGGTTCCTGCGCATCCCGCTGAACCAGCTGGCAAGCCGGCGATACCTGCTGCTCCCGCCAAACCGGCAGCCCCGGCGCATCCGACCATGGCCAACTGAAACCTTGCCGTAGCCAATGGGAGAGTGATTGAACTCCAGCCTGACCCTATGCGCCACTACGCGCCTGGCACAGACCCTGCGCGGCGAGAGACCAGCCGGCCAGCGAGTGTGGCCGACGCGACAAGCGCTGACGCTCGACCAATGGTTGGCCGGGCTGGCAGATGAGGCACAACTGAGCGGTTTTGCCGATCTGCCTGCGATGCTTGATCCATTTGCCGAGCGCCTGCTTTGGGAAAAGGTCATCGCCGGCTCGTTGACAGAGGCCGCGCCATTGTTCGACATCCAGGGCATGGCAGCGTCGGCGGCTGAAGCGCAAGCCTTGAGTCGTGTCTGGAAACTGCAGCCGGGTAGCGCGCAATTGTCCGAGGAGGCGCGCCTGTTCGCTGGCTGGCAGGCCGATTTTGATAGGCGCTGCAGAGCTAACGGCTGGATCGATGTGGCTGGCTTGCATCGGCGACTGATAGCATTGATCGAATCTGGCCATTTTGCCTTGCCGGGCACCGTCGTTTTTGTGGGGTTTGACCGCTTTACGCCACTGGAGCGCGACCTTATGACTGCTCTGGCCGGGCGCGGCGTCGGCATCGAGCAAGTGCCGATGGCCTTCTATGCGACGAGCCGGCAATCGTTTCTCGCCTGTGCCGATCTCGATGCCGAATGTGCTGCAGTCGTCACCTGGGCACGGCAGCGTTTGGCCGAAAATCCGGGCGTTCGCTTGGGCATCGTAGCCCCCGACCTGGCCGGGATGCGCGATCGGCTGGAGTTCATGCTCGACGATGTCCTGCACCCGGCACTCCTTCGTCCTGATGCCGCCGAGCATCCGCGCTGCTTCAATTTCTCCCTTGGTCGGGCCTTGTCCGATTTGCCCTTGGTCCACATTGCGCTCGAATTGCTGGCGCTGGGCGCCAGCCGAGCCAAGGTCGAACAGGGTCGCCTGTCGGCCTTGTTGCTGGCTAGTGGTTGGTCGGCGGCGGAAGCGGAAGCGGATGGCCGGGCCCGCCTGGATGCCGCCGTACGCCGCGACCTGCCCTATTTCACGACGCTGCGCGCGATGTTGAGTCTGGCTGAGCGTTTGGCTGTCACGGCGCCGCCGCTGTGCCCGCAAACCGTGGCCGCCTTAGCTGCATTTGTTGACACGACGGAGCACGCCCCGCGCAAGCAGCCACCTGGGCGCTGGGCTGCCGTGTTCCGAGCGGCCCTGTCCGCTGCCGGCTGGCCCGGCGATCGGCCTTTGTCGAGTCATGAATTCCAAGCCCGGCGGGCCTTTGGCGAAGTGCTCGACGGCTTAGGACGCTTCGATGCACTGCTCGGACCGTTGGAATTTACTGAAGCGGTGCGCCGCCTATCGCAACTTTGTCGACAGCGCCTGTTCCAGCCGGAAACGCGAGGCCAGCCGGCGATTCAGGTGCTTGGTGTGCTCGAAAGCGCCGGCCTGCGCTTCGACGGTTTGTGGGTGATGGGCATGAACGACGACCAGTGGCCGCCACCGCCACGCCCCAATCCACTCCTGCCGGCCGAACTGCTGCGCGCGGTGGGGGCCAGCCACGCCAGTGCTGAGGTCGAGCTCGATTTTGCTCGCCGCGTGCATGAGCGTTTGACGCTGGCTGCGCCGGAGGTTCGTTTTTCATACGCCCAGGCGGATGGTAACCGCTTGTTGCGGCCGAGTCCTTTGCTCAAGGGCTTGGAGAGCGCCGTTGCAGAGGTTCCTGACATCGATACCGTTGCTCGCCGAATGGCCGACGAGTCGAAGGATGCCGTCGACATGCTGGTCGATGCTGTGGCTCCCCCGGTCGCTGTCGGTGAAAAAGTCTCCGGCGGCAGTTGGCTGTTGCGTGCCCAGGCGATTTGCCCGGCTTGGGCCTATTACCAGTTCCGGCTGGGGGGCGAGGCGATGGATGAGCCGGTCGAAGGCCTCGACCCGGCGGCGCGCGGAACGCTGGTGCATGAGGCACTGGAAGCCTTTTGGAACGAAATGCGTTCGTCGACGACTTTGGCTAATCTATCTGAAGTCGCACGCCAGCAGGCTATTGACCAAGCTGTCGCGAGAGCCCTGCAAAGCTTCGAGATGGATCGCCGGATGACCCTGCCGGCGCGCTTCCGCGAACTCGAGGCGGCACGGCTGCACAAGCTGCTCGATCTGTGGCTGACAATCGAAGCCAAGCGTGGCCTGCCGTTCGAGGTCATTGCTTGCGAGCAAGCGGCCGAAGTGGAGATCGAAGGCATCAAGGTAAAGATGGTCGTTGATCGCATTGACCGCTTGGCCGACGGCCGACAAGTAATCATCGACTACAAGACCGGTGCCAGTATCGATACCAAGAACTGGGCGGGAGAGCGAATTACCGAGCCGCAACTGCCGATTTACGCTGCGCTGGTCAATGACGAGGTGGCGGCAGTGGTCTTCGCCAAGGTGCTTCTCGACAAGCCAGCCTTTGCCGGTGTTGCCGACGAAAAGGATATTCTGCCAGGCGTGCAGGGCATCGGCGACGACAAGCAAAAAATCTTCGATCCGGCTGAATTCCCCGACTGGATCGCGGTCATTACCCACTGGCGGGAACGTCTGCACGCCGTAGCCAGCGAAGTGAAGGCTGGGGTGGCCGGAGTCAGTTTTGCCGATGAAAAAGAGCTGCAGTATTGCGAAGTGCTGCCGCTGTTACGATTGCCGGAGCGCCGCCGTCTGCTTGCGGCCGCTGCCGAGCAGGTTGCCGGGGTCGAAATTGAACCCGGTGCGATTGTCCAGTGAACGGGAGAACACCATGCACGAATTGAAATTGTTGGGTATCTGCGGCAGTCTGCGCCGCCAATCGACCAATGCCGGCTTGCTGCGGGCAGCGATGGCCGAGCTACCGGAGGGTGTTTCGATGGAAATTGCCGATTTGTCCGCGGTGCCTTTCTACAATGCCGATCTGACGGAAAAACCGCATGCTGTCCAGAAACTGCTGGCTCAGATGGCAGCTGCCGACGCCCTGGTGCTGGCTTGCCCAGAATACAATTATTCGTTGGCCCCTGCCCTAAAGAATGCCCTCGACTGGGCATCGCGTGAGCCGAACAACGCGCTGCTTGCCGGTAAGGCGGTGGCCATTCTCGGCGCCGGCGGTGGCATGGGCACCTCGCGTTCTCAGTACCATCTGCGCCAGGTCTGCGTTTTCCTCGATTTGCACCCGCTCAACAAGCCGGAAGTCTTTTCGAGTGCCTTTGCCGGTGCCTTCGATGCCGACGGCAACCTGACCGATGCCAAGCTGATCCAGTTGGTCGCCTCCCAAATGCAGGCATTGGCAGCGTGGGCGCGCAAGCTGCGGGGTTGATGGAGGCCACGATCGAACACCCGAAAGACGGAAACCCGCAGCCTGGCTGGGGAAGGGAAAGCATGGTCGATAGTCTGGCAATCTTGTGCATCGAGGATAACCGGGCGGATTTTCTGCTCATCGAGCGCGAAATAAAGCGTAGCGACCTACCATGCCGCTGCCACTGGGTCGATAACCGGGATGCCATGCTGGCGGCGCTGGAACACGAACGCTGGGACCTCGTACTCTCCGACTACGCCGTACCGGGCATCTCGTTTCCTGAGAACCTCGCCTACTTGAAACGGCGCTACCCGTCGCTGCCGGTCATCCTGGTTTCCGGCACCATCGGAGAGGTCAAGGGCAGCGTCATGGTCAGATTGGGGGCGGATGCATTCGTTTCGAAAGATTATCTGGTCGATCTGCTGCCGGCCGTGCGTCGGCAGCTCGGCTTGGCCGGAAAGGAAGCATGACGGCCCTGGTCGACCGCCTGAGCGAGGATGAAGCCGCTCGCCAGCGGGCACTTGCGGTGGCCTCGTTCATCGTCGAGGCGCCGGCCGGCGCCGGCAAGACGGAACTACTGACCCAGCGCTACCTACGCCTGCTGGCCGTAGTCGAGCATCCGGAAGAGGTGCTGGCGTTGACCTTTACCAACAAGGCGGCCACCGAGATGCGCGACCGCATCCTGCGCAGCCTGGAAACGGCGGCAGGCGGCGTGTTGCCCGATGAACCGCACAAACAAATGACCTTCCGGCTGGCCGGAAAAGCCCTGGAGCAGGATACGGAACGCGGCTGGGGTTTACTCGAACACCCTGGCCGCCTGCGCATCACGACACTGGACGCGCTGTGCGCCAGCCTGGCCCGGCAGATGCCCTATCTCAGCCGTTTCGGCAGCCAGCCGGGTGTCGCCGAGGATCCCGAGGCACACTACGCCACAGCGGCTCGCCGTACGCTGGAAATGGTCGAGGCCGAAGGGGGAGACGCCGAGGTGGTGGGTGCTGCCCTGGCCTTCATGGACAACAACGCCGGCCGGCTGGAAAAGCTGCTCGTCGCCATGCTCGGCAAGCGTGATCAATGGTTGCAGCATGCATCGCGTATCGAAAGCGGCGCTATGAAAGGTGAGGTCGAGGCCGGGTTTGCTGCACTGATCGAGCGCGATCTGGCGATGGTGGAGGGGTTGCTTAGTGGCCGGATGCAGTCCTTGCTCATCCCTCTGGGGCGCTTTGCCGCAGCCAATGCACCAGGCGCTTTCGATGCACTGGTGGACTGGTCTGCGCCGCTCACTGCGGCCATGGATGATCTGGCGCGTTGGCAAAGCCTGGCCAGCTTGTTGCTGACCGGGACCGGTACGCTGCGCAAGACGGTGGACAAGCGCTGCGGTTTTCCGGCAGACAAGGAGTTTGCCGATCAGAAAAAGGCCATGCTCGAACTGTTGGCCGACTTGCGCGGGACGGCTGGCATCGAATCGGCGCTCGGCATCCTGCTGGCCTTGCCGCAGGCGCAGTTGTGCGAAGCCGAGTGGGCCACCGTCGAGTGCTTCTCGCGCCTGCTCCGCTTGGCAGCGGGGCAGCTGTGGCTGGCCTTTCAGGAAGCCGGCGAGGTCGATTTCATTGAAATTGCCGCCCGGGCCAGCCTGGCCTTGGGCGAAGAAGAGGCGCCGACTGACCTGGCGCAGGCCCTCGACTACCGTATTCGCCATCTGCTGGTCGACGAGTTCCAGGACACCAGCCCGACCCAGGTCGGTCTGCTCGAAAGGTTGACGCGTGGCTGGATGCCGGACGACGGTCGGACGCTGTTTGTGGTCGGCGATCCGATGCAGTCGATCTACCGCTTCCGCAAGGCCGATGTCGGGCTCTTCCTGCGCGTCCGTGAGCGCGGCATCGGCGACATCCGCCTCGAACATCTGCGCCTGTTTCGCAACAACCGCTCATATCCGGGGATTGTCGACTGGGTCAATGCGGTCTTCCCTGATATTTTTCCGGCTGAAGACTGGCCGGAAACCGGCGCCGTGCGCTATGCCGAATCGGCGGCAACCAAGGCAGCGCGGGCGGATAGCGGCGTGTCCATGCACCCGGTCATCGAACGCGAGGGAGACGATCCGGCTGGGGATGAAGCGCGCCAGGTGCTGGCCTTGATCCGTCAAGCCCGTCGGGAGGTGCCGGATAAGCGCGTTGCCGTGCTGGTCCGGGCACGCAGCCACCTTGATGCGTTGGTTGCCGAAATCCGCCGTAGTGCTCCCGACCTGCGCTTCCAGGCAGTCGACATCGAGGGGCTGGATGGGCGCCAGCATGTGCAGGACTTGCTCACCCTGTTCCGGGCTCTGCATCACCGTGCCGACCGCGTCCATTGGCTGGCCCTGCTGCGCGCCCCGTGGTGCGGCATGACCCTGGCCGACTTGCATGTGCTTGCTGCCGACGACCGGCAGAGCACGATCTGGCAACTGATGCAGGATACTGGGCGGCTGCAGCGCCTGTCGGAGGATGGTCGGAAACGCTTGCTGCATGTGCGGGAGGTGTTGGTCGGCGCTTTTGCTGCACGTGACCGACAGCACCCGCGGCGCTGGCTGGAAGGCGTCTGGTTGATGCTGGGCGGCCCACGCTGTCTGGAGGCGCCGGAGGCGCTGGGCGATGTGGCGGCATTCTTCGCACTGGTTGATGGCTTGGTTGCTGCGCGCAAACTTAATGCCGAAACGTTGGCAACCCAGGCTGCCGAACTATTTGCGCCGGCCGATCCGCAGGGTGATGCAGTGCAGATGATGACCATCCACAAGTCCAAGGGGCTGGAATTCGATACCGTGATCCTGCCCGGTCTGGATCGGGAGACTGGTGGCGGAGAAAGCAACCTGCTGTTGTGGGACGAAGTGGCTGGTGCCGACGGCGACGAACACCTTCTGGTCGCGCCTATTCGCCAAAAAGGTAGCGACAAGACTGAGCCGACTGCCTATGACTACCTGCGTCGCTTGGAAAGCGAGCGCACCGCGCACGAAACAGAGCGATTGCTCTACGTCGCCGCCACCCGGGCCATCCGCCGCTTGCATCTGCTCGGTGTCGTGCGGGCCGATGAACGAAAGGATGATGGGCTCCGCCCTCCGGCTAACGGCACGCTGCTCAAGCTGCTGTGGCCTTCGGTCGCCCAACCGGCCTGCGCTGCCGCATTGGGAGGTGCTGTGCCGAAGACGATGCTGCCGGGTGTCGATCCGGCCAGCTTCGTTCCGCCGCTGTTGCGCCTACGCCGGGTTGGTGTGCCGGAAATATGGCAGACCCTGCCGCCAGGGCTGCGAGCGGCCGATAATCCGGTTGATCTCGACATCGTCGACAGCGCCCTGTCGCTGGAAATCTCGGTGGGTACGCTGGTTCATCGCTGCCTGGAGTTGATCGCTCGCCAAGGTATCGACAACTGGTCAGTGCAGCGAGTGGCAGGCGCCTTGCCGGCCTATCGGCGCTGGCTGGAAAATCAGGGGCATGCCATCGAATCGGCTTCGAGCGGGGCGGAGGAAGTGGTTGCCGCGCTGTCGCGCACACTGGACAGCAAAGTGGGGCGCTGGCTGCTTGCGGCTCACCCGGAAGCGGCTGCCGAGCAGGCCTGGACGTCTACAGACGGCAAAACGACCAGCCATCACGTTATCGACCGCAGTTTCGTCGCGGATGGTTGCCGGTGGATTGTCGACTACAAGACGGCACGCCTGTCCGAGGCCGAACTGCGTGCTCGGGCGGAGAGCTATCGCCCACAGTTGGAGCGCTATGCAGGCTTGTTCTCGGA
>JAGWUW010000061.1 GCA_028868235.1 Betaproteobacteria bacterium
CCGCTTTCCGCCGTGACGTTTAGCCACTCCACCCGTAGAATCTCCCTTTTGCTTGAATGAGTTGCGCTCCATGCACCCGGATTATCTCGAAAAAGTTCTCAATGCACAGGTTTATGACGTGGCTGTCGAAACGCCCCTCGACCTGGCCAGCAACCTTTCCACCCGGGTCGGCAACAAGATTTTGTTGAAGCGCGAGGACATGCAGCCGGTGTTTTCCTTCAAGCTGCGCGGCGCCTACAACAAGATTGCCAGTTTGTCGCCAGAAAAGCTCAAGCGCGGTGTTATCTGTGCCTCAGCCGGCAACCATGCGCAAGGTGTCGCTCTGTCGGCGGCCAGGCTGGGTTGCCGGGCGGTCATCGTTATGCCGGAATCGACACCGGACATCAAGATTGATGCGGTCCGCCGTCGCGGCGGCGAGGTTGTGCTCGCCGGCTCATCCTACGACGATGCCTACGCCAAGGCACTGGAACTGGAAAAAGTCGAAAAACTGACCTTCGTCCATCCCTTCGACGATCCGGAAGTCATCGCCGGGCAAGGCACCGTGGCCATGGAAATCCTTCGGCAGCATTCGCGCCACAACGGACCGATCCACGCCGTCTTCTGCGCCATAGGCGGCGGGGGGCTAGCCGCTGGAGTAGCGGCCTACATCAAGCGCCTGCGCCCGGAGATCAAGGTCATCGGGGTGGAGACATTCGACGCTGATGCGATGAAACAGTCGCTCGCCGCAGGTAAGCGCGTGCGCCTCAACCAGGTCGGGCTGTTCGCCGACGGCACTGCCGTCAAATTCGTCGGCGAAGAAACCTTCCGCCTGTGCAAGGAATATCTTGACGAAGTCATTCTGGTTGATACCGACGCTATCTGCGCCGCGATAAAGGATGTTTTCGAGGATACCCGCTCCATTCTCGAACCATCCGGTGCGCTGGCCGTTGCCGGCGCCAAGGAATATGCCCGGCAGCACAAGCTCAAGGATAAGAATCTGGTCGCCGTAACCTCCGGCGCCAATATGAACTTCGACCGCCTGCGCTTCGTTTCCGAGCGTGCCGAATTCGGCGAACGTCGCGAGGCGGTCTTCGCCGTCACACTCCCCGAGAAACCGGGCGCCTACAAGAAGTTCCTGGCGCTGATCGGCAACCGCAATATCACAGAATTCAACTACCGCTATCACACCGCCAACGAAGCCCACGTCTATGTCGGAGTTCAAGTGGCTGACCGCAAGGAGTCGCTGAAACTCGTGGAGAGCCTACAGAAGCACGGCTATCCAACGCTCGACCTGTCCGACGACGAAATGGCCAAGAACCATATTCGGCACATGGTCGGAGGCCACGCCCCCGCGGTCTGCGAGAAGGGTCTGAAAGAACTCGTCTACCGTTTCGAATTCCCGGAACGGCCAGGGGCCTTGATGAATTTCCTGACCCAGATGAGTGCCGGCTGGAATATCAGCCTGTTCCATTACCGCAATCACGGTGCCGACTACGGCCGCGTGCTGGTCGGCATGCAGGTTCCGCCGGTAGAAATGACCGAATTCAAGGCCTTTTTGAAGAATCTCGGCTACGCCCACTGGGACGAGAGCGCCAATCCGGCCTACAAGCTATTTCTCGGCTAGGTCGCCAGCCCACTTCAGGTCATCCAGGCCTGGGCGGTCCACAATGCCAGCATGCCGGTGGCGATAGTCGCCAACACGCTGCGCGTCACTCGGGCAACGAGCAGGGCGACCAACGCCGCCCACATACGGGGGTTGTCTGACGCCAGGCTGATATTCCCATTGAGCGAGAAAATCTCCTGCGCGATCAGTGCGCCGAGGATGGCGGGTGGAACATAGCGCAAAACGGCGGCAATGCGCGGGTCATTAGGCAGGTGATGGCCAAAGGCGATAAACGACAAACGGATCAGGAAGGTCACCAACCCACAGGCGGCCATAATCATCAGTAATACGCTTGTACTCATCCTTTTTTATGGTCGAAGCGGCACATGAATAGGCCGCAGGCAATGCCGAACGTCGCTGCCACCAGCAAACCGAGTTTGTGCGGCAAGAGCATTGCCGGCATCACGGCGATGGCAGCGACAGTTGCCGCCCAGGCATCGCTTTGCCCATGAACCGACAGTACCAACAGAGCAATGAAGGTCAGCGCAATGGAAAAATCGAGTGACCAGTCGCCCGGAATCGCTGCACCCATCAAAACACCGGTCAATGTAGATAACTGCCAGCCAACCCATAGGGTGACGCCGGTACCGAGCAGAAAATAGTGGCGATGCGGCGTGACCGGGCCATCACGCAGTCTCTTGATCGCCGCGGCAAACGCCTCGTCGGTCAGTAGGTAGGCAAGCAACAACTTCCAGCGCCAGGGCTGTTCTCTCAGATATTCGGCGACCGCTGCGCTATACAGCAGATGGCGTAGGTTAACTATACCCACGGTCGTCACCGTAACGCTGGCAGGAGTTGCCGCTCCCCACAGCTGGGCAAATACCACCTGAGAAGAACCGCCAAAAATCAATGATGAACTGACCACCACTGCCCAGTCCGGAATACCGACTGCCAAACCGAGTACCCCAAAGATCAATCCGAACGGAACCACGCCAAGCAATAAGGGCAATTCGGCGCGTACCCCCGCCAGAAACTCATTTTGGCGGGAGTTTGCATGTAAGGGTAATGAAGAAGAAAGCATACCGCCATGCTAGCTGAAACAGCCCCACGTCCACACATTATCCTGATTACCCAATTCAATAATTTTCCATTGGGTAACAAATCAAGCGACACTGTTATTACCCAACGAAATCATGTTTAATTGGGTAATAATGGAAGCCACGCCCGTACATTTTCGCCAGGAAGCTGCTTTTTGCGCCCAATATAGCGAGCTTAAAAAGCGGACACTAACCGCTGGTGCCTTGCTGCCTGGCACACCAGGGACTCTGCATCGACGGAAAGGGACCGGCTACGCCTACTGGTATCGCATCTACTACTCTACCCCTGGCCGACAAGCAGAAACACTGGTAGGCCGTGAGAACGACACTGCAGCAGAAACGAGCATGCGTCAACGAATGGACTTTGCCGCATGGAGCAGCAGGCAGGTGGTCACCTTGCGCAAACTGGGCTTCCAGGTCGCCGACAAAACCCTCGCCCGTGTTCTCGTCGAACTCCACAATCTGGGGGCTTTTTCGGCCGGCCTGATAGTCGTCGGTGCCTTGAGCCATATGGCTTGGCTGAATGAATTGGGCATCGTTGTCAGACTTCGTCAGGAAACCGCGCGTTTGCCCTCCGGGCAACCCGGTCTTGAACTTGGCGCTCCCGACACTTTCCTCAAGTCACCGTTAGCCAGCAAGCTACCAATTGCCCGGGGAGAAGAGCCATCAGGCCTCAGTGCTCGGATTCCTGGAGTGGAGGGTTTGAGCATCGAATTCCATACTCCCGGCAACGATATGATTGTCGAGGTGGCGGGTGTCGATGGTCAGTGGACAGCACGCGCCGATCCCAATTATGACTATCTGCTCACAGCCCCTGAATCCGGGGCTTTGCTGGCCGGCGGCCATTGTATCCCGGTGCTGTTGCCGCAAGCGGCGCGCTTGGTCTGGCATACGCTCTTCCTGAGTAACCAGGCGCACCGATTGCCCGTACAGGCAAGTAAGGATCGCCAGCGGTCACTGGTCTTGGCCGCGGCCGTCATGGAGCACGACCCCTGGGCCTTGCTCACGGCTTGGGAACAAGCTCCGCCCGCCATGGCCGCTTCACTGCGTCCCCTCCGCGCAACACTGCTAGCCAGCCTTGGCCCCCTTCCAGAACTATACGACTTGTTCAATGACTGCCTACGCAGCAGCTGACTTGCCAATTTTTAGGCCACACCTCGCTAGCAAACACCTTCTAGTTATATCGATGTGAAAATTCATTCCTTTTAGACACCGAAATCCCTGTCTAGACTTCAGTCATGAAGAATCTGTCGATTGAATGACATCACCCAATGCTTGAGATCACCGCCAACACCGCCAGGCTGATTAGGCAGCGCATTGGTGGCACGCATATCAACATTTGCCACCCTGGTTTGCACCTCCGTTCCCGGTTCGGCGAACCGTTGGCAAGCTGCCAGCCAACCCACAATTTACCGAGAAACCCCTACAATCGCACATCCTCCAACGGAGTCCGTCCATGAAAATCGCCAATAACGTCACCGAACTGGTCGGCAACACGCCTCTGGTCAAACTCAATCGCGTCAGTGCCGGCTGCAGTGCCACTGTCGTCGCCAAGCTGGAATTTTTTAATCCCGGCCACAGCGTCAAAGATCGTATTGCAGTCGCCATGCTCGACGCTGCCATTGCCGCCGGTAAGATCGGCCCGGATACCGTCGTGCTGGAACCGACCTCAGGCAATACAGGTATCGGCTTAGCGATGGTGTGCGCCGCCCGTGGCATCAAGTGCGCCTTCGTCATGCCGGAGACGATGAGCCGCGAACGTAAGCTGCTGCTCAAGGCCTACGGTGCCGAACTGATCCTGACACCGGGGCCGGAAGGTATGGGTGGGGCCATCGGCAAAGCCAAGGCGTTAGCTGAAAGTGATCCGAAATACTTTGTACCGCAACAGTTCGAGAATCCGGCCAATCCGGAAATCCACCGCAATACGACGGCAGAGGAAATCTGGCACGATACAGATGGCCAAGTCGATATCTTCGTTTCCGGCGTCGGCACTGGCGGTACGGTGACCGGTGTCGGCGAAGTACTCAAGGCCCGCAAGCCGGGCGTCAAGATCGTCGCCGTCGAACCGGATGCTTCGCCGGTGCTATCCGGCGGCCAGAAGGGTCCGCACCCGATCCAGGGAATTGGTGCCGGGTTTGTCCCCGGCGTGCTGAATACAGCGGTGTACGACGAAGTGATCCGGGTCAAGAACGATGACGCCTTCGCCGTTGCCCGCCAAATGGCGACGGAAGAGGGCTTGCTGGTCGGGATTTCTTCCGGCGCGGCCACCTGGGCCGCCCTCGACCTGGCCAAGCGACCGGAAAATGCCGGCAAGCTGATCGTCGTCATCATCCCGTCCTTCGGCGAGCGCTACCTGTCCACCGCGCTGTACCAGCACCTAGAGGTGTGAGCCGCTTCGACACCCCCATCGACCGGCGCGATACCGACTCCATCAAATGGGGCAAGTACGCCGGTCGCGATATTCTGCCACTATGGGTCGCCGACATGGATTTCGCGGCCCCCCCGGCAGTGCTCGACGCGCTCCACCGGCGCATCGAGCACGGTGTCTTCGGTTACGGCGGCCCCTGGCCATCACTGACGGAGTCAGTGCTCGCTCACCTTAAAAACGAATACGCCTGGGCCATAAATCCAGAATGGATCGTCTGGTTACCAGGCTTGGTTACTGGCCTGAACGTCGCCTGCCGGGCCATAGATGGCGAAGTACTGACGGCGACGCCTGTCTATCCACCTTTCCTGTCAGCCCCATATTTCTCAGGCCGCAAGCTGAACCGTTTCGCCCTGACCTACTCGAACAATCGCTGGCAATGGGACATGACCGCGCTGCAACAAGCAACGAGCGCCGCAAGCAAGCTTTTCCTGCTCTGCCACCCCCACAACCCAGTTGGCCGGTGTTGGGAACGCGACGAATTGCGCGCCTTGGCCGAGCACGCCGAAGCCAACGATCTGATTGTCTGCTCCGACGAAATCCATTGCGGCCTGATCCTCGATACCGACAAGCGCCACACCCCTTTTGCCAGTCTGTCCCCAGAAATCGCCCAGCGTACCATCACGCTCATGGCGCCATCGAAAACATTCAACATTCCTGGCCTCGGCTGCGCCTTCGCGGTCATCGCCAATCACACCTTACGCCGACGGTTTGAACAGGCTATGCACGGCATCGTCCCGCATGTCAATGTACTTGGCTTGGCCGCCTGCGAAGCAGCTTTCCGCAACGGCCGCGACTGGCACCGGGAATTGCTCGCCTACCTCGCCGGTAACCGCGACCGGGTGAGCGAGGTGATCGCCAACGTCCCCGGCGTACATATGGCACACGTCGAAGCAACCTACCTAGCCTGGCTGGACGTCCGCCCCCTGAATCAGGACAACCCGGCTGCCCATTTCGAAGCAAACGGCATCGGCCTCTCCAATGGGGCCGATTTTGGTGCTCCCGGTTGGTTACGCCTTAATTTCGGCTGCCCAAGGGTGACGCTGGACGAGGCCCTGCACCGTTTGGCTCAGGCCTGCTACAAGGCATGAATAGCTACTCGCTGACCCTGGCAATCCTGCTCGCCGCATCCATTTTGCAAATATGGGGAAGCGCACTGGCCATCGAGGCCATTCTGCACCACAAGCAGGATGGCAGACTACATCGTATCTGGCTGGCCGTAGCCGGTACCGCCATGCTACTCGCGCTGCACGATGGTTACGCTCTGGAGCTGGCCTTGCGTACAGGGCTGTACGACCTGCGCCAGGCCGTTCTGGTCGGCCTCGTTGCGCTATTAATGAGCTTCGTGATCCACGGCTTCAGGCACCAGGAAGCCTGAGCGCCTCGGCTTCGGTAACCAGCCAGTCCAGCCTCTGATCGTGGCTTTCCGGCCGAATGGTCGGCAAGCGGTTAGTCTCGAAACCCACCCCAACAGCCAGTGGGCGAGGGAAGCTCGCTGCCAGGGTGCGATCGAAATAGCCACCGCCGTAACCGAGGCGATATCCATCGGCATCGAATCCGTTGAGGGGCAGGAGCAACATATCGGGCTTAACGAATTCGCCGGCCACCGGGGTCGGAATCCCATAGCGATCTATTTCCAGCGGCGTGTCAGGGGTCCATAGCCGGAAAGCCAGCGAGGCATTCTCGTTGACTACGACCGGCAAGGCAGCCTTGGCACCACAGGTCAACCAATGGGCAACGATCGCCCGAACATCTGGTTCATGCTTGATCGGCCAGCAAAACGCAACGATGTGCGGTACTGGCAGGGCACTCCGCAGATGGTCAACGATGCGTGCCGACAAGGCGTCGTGCTCGGCATCGCTCATTGCCGCCCGTCGGGCCACCATGTCGCGCCTCAATGCTCGGCGCCAGCCCGTGTTATCCTCATTCGCTTCTTGCATCACCGTAATCTAGCATGAAGTTTCACAACCGCTTTGCCCCCTGGATGCTTTGCCTCGTGCTTTCGCTGCCCGCCTTCGCTCAGGATGGCGACGCTACGTTCCTGACAGCACGCGATGCCTTCCGTGCCGGCGACATCAACAAACTGGAGCGTGCCATCAGTCAGCTCGGCAGCCACGAACTAACGCCCTATGCCGAAAACTACCGCCTGCGCATGTGGATGGACAAGGGCGACCCGAGCAACCTGCGCGACTTCCTGCAACGCTACGAGGGCAGCTACGTCGCCGAAAAATTGCGCGCCGATTGGATACGCTGGCTGGGCAAGCGCTCCATGTGGAATGAAGTAGATGCCGAATTCCCAAAAATGATCGCCCCCGAACCTGACATCACCTGCTACAGCCAGCAGGCTCGTTTGGCCCACGATGACCGCAGTGTGCTGGTTGAGGCCGAAAAACTGTGGCTGGCCATGCTTGAACCACCCGAGCCCTGCCGGCCGGTCCTGGATGCCTTGGTAGCCGGCCAGAAGATAAGCACTGACGACGTTTGGGCTCGCGCCCGCCGCCAAGTCGAGGCCAATCGCGCGAACTGGGCGAAGACCACGCTGAACTACCTGCCAGACAGCCAGATACCTGACGGAAGAGCATTCGACAGCGCAATAAACAACGCAATGAGCTATCTCGTCAAGCAGGGTACTGGCGGCGGCAGCCGAGCCGGACGTGAACTGGCTGCCTTCGCCATCCAGCGACTGGCCACCAGCGACCCACGGGTCGCCGCCGACGAATTGGACAAAATCAAGAGCAAGCTGCAGGACAGCGAACGCCAATGGGCATGGAGCCAGATCGCCCTCCTTGGCGCCAAGAAACATTTGCCGGAAGCCGTTGGCTGGTATGCCCAGGCCGGCAAGACAGCGCTCTCCGACGAGGGCTACCAGTGGAAGGTTCGCGCTGCGCTGCGCGCTCAGGAATGGGGCATCGTCCGCGACACCATCCAGGCCATGCCGCCAACCCTGGCAGCGCTACCGGAATGGATTTACTGGCTGGGTCGTGCCCTGCACGCCGGTGGGCGAACCACCGAAGGCAACGCGCTGTTCGAGAAAATTGCCGGCCAGCCCAGTTTTTATGGCAACTTGGCCGATGAGGAACTGGGCCGCAGCATCGTTCCACCACCCAAAGCCAAACCGCCGACAGCCGAAGAACAACGGGCAGCCCGTGAGAACCCGGGTATTCGCCGCTCTCTGGCCTTTTTCCGCAACGACCTGCGTACTGAGGCAGTCAAGGAATGGAACTGGTCGCTACGTGGCATGGACGACCGCGAATTGCTTGCCGCAGCCGACCTTGCCCGGCGCAACCAGATATGGGACCGCGCCATCAACACCGCCGACAAGACAAAGAACGAACACGACTACACCCTTCGCTTCCTTGCCCCCTATGGTGAAACGGTGCGTCCGGCCGCCCAGAACCAGTCGCTCGACGATGCCTGGGTGTACGGCCTGATGCGCCAGGAAAGCCGCTTCGTTACTGCTGCAAAATCGAATGTCGGCGCCTCAGGTCTGATGCAACTGATGCCGGCGACCGCCAAGTGGGTGGCCAAAAAAATTGGTTTGCGCGACTTCAGCCAGGGGAAGGTGCACGATACGGAAACCAATGTTCTGCTCGGCACTACCTACATGCGCCTGGTTATGGAAAACCTCGACAACCACCCGGTACTCGCCTCCGCCGCCTACAACGCCGGTCCCGGGCGTGCCAGAAAGTGGCGAGCCGACCGGCCACTGGAAGGCGCCATTTATGCCGAAACTATTCCCTTCAGCGAAACACGCGATTACGTCAAAAAGGTCATGAGTAACGCGGTCTATTATTCCGCCATCTTCAATGGCAAGCCCGATTCGCTGAAAGCCCGTCTCGGCACCGTTAGTGCCCGTACGGCCGATACACCCAAGGATGCCGACCTACCCTGAACCATCATGCCCCTCCAGTCCGACAATTTCCAAATCCTGCGCGATTGCCGCGCCCTGTTCCTCAAGCATCTGCGCGCCCTGCTGCAAGATAGCGGACTGATTTCCGGGAACGCTATAACCGCTATCCAGGATGGCGCAGGAGCCTATTTCGACGAAGTAATCGCCAGCAACCGACGTGGCAGCTTCGCCGACGAGGTCGACGGACTGACCTCGTCGCGCATCACGCTACTAGCCGAGGACGATCTAGAACTGGGCATTCGTCTCGACAATATGACTGCCCGCCTGTTTGAGAAAACCGGCGGCAACCTGTGGAAGCTGCACCTGCGCTTTGTGACCCTGCTGCGTCGCCCTGAGTTGCCGAAAAGCGAAAATCCGGTCGGCCCGAAAAGCATATGTCGTGGCCTGGACGCCATGTTTGCTGCAGCCGGATTGAGTAGTCTGGACCAAAAACTGGCCCTGCTCGACCGAATTGAGGCGAACCTGACCGAGAATCTGCCGGCACTATACGCTGAACTGAACGACTTTCTCGATCGCGGCGGTGTTGAAGCCGCCCAACCGGCCATCATTTCATCACCCGACAGCCCGACTTCTGCCAGAGAGATACCTGCTGCCATTACCGGAAATGCCCTTCAGGCCTTGCAGCAGGCACTGCTTTCCCAATTGCCGGTTGCCCCGGAAGGTATGGCACCGACCGCTGGGGGCGCCGCAGCTAACCTGCTCAGCCAAACAGCCCTGGAACAGCTGATGTTCCGACTCGAAGCACTTGAGCGTATGGGACGTTTTGGCCCGCCCATCCTCCCTGGCAGCAGTTCACCTGGCGAACCTATGATGCCGGCGCTGTTCTCCGAAGCCGATGTACCGAACACACCGAAAATCATTCGCTCGGCCGAACTTGGCATTCCAAAATCGTCCAGCGAAAGCCTCACCATCGATACGCTGGGCATGATCTTCGAAGCCATCTTTGCCGATCCTGAACTACCGGATACCCTCAAAGCCACCATATCCAGCCTGCAGATCAGGCTACTCAAGCTGGCCATGAAGG
>JAGWUW010000517.1 GCA_028868235.1 Betaproteobacteria bacterium
ATCGGCGGCAACCTCGATGTCCACATCTATGACATCGCCCGGATCGAAAGCCTGTCGGGCCCGCAGGGTACGCTCTATGGTGCCTCATCGGAAGCCGGCACGATTCGCATCATCGCCAACAAGCCCAGCACCGCCGGGTTCGAAGGCCGCGTCGATGGCGAAGTGAATTCGGTCCGCAAGGGCGACATCGGCGGCAAGCTGGAAGGCATGATCAATGCCCCGCTGTCGGGCAGCGCCGCGCTGCGCGTCTCGGGCTTTTACCAGCGCGATGGCGGCTATATCGACAACATTGCCGGTCAGCGTTGCTTCCTGCCCAAGCCGGGCGGGATCTGCATGAAGAACACCGCTTTCGTCGAAAAGAACTACAACGACACCGAAAGCTATGGCGCCCGCGCCGCGCTCAAGGTCGATCTCAACGACAGCTGGACCGCCACTCCGGCGGTGATGTACCAGAACACCAAGAGCAACGGCTCCTATGGCTATGATGCCAAGGTCGGCGACCTCAAGGTCCAGCACTTCTTCCCCGAATTCCGCACCGACAAGTTCGTCCAGGCGGCGCTGACCATCGAAGGCAAGATCGGCAACTGGGACCTGACCTATGCCGGGGCCTATCTGGACCGCAAGACCTTCAGCTCGAGCGACTACACCGACTATTCGGAAGCCTACGATTCGCTCTACAGCTCGGTCGGCGGTCTGGCGGGCTACTTCTACTTCAGCGATGCGGCGGGCAACACCATCAACCCGACGCAGAAGGTGATCGGCAGCGATCACTTCAAGAAGCTGAGCCAGGAACTGCGCATCGCCTCGCCTTCGGACAATCCGCTGCGGGTGGTCGCCGGGCTGTTCTATCAGCGCCAGTCGAACGACATTCATCAGGATTACCAGGTTGCCAACCTGGCCGGGAATGTCTCGGTCAACGGCCATCCGGGTACGCTGTGGCTGACCCAGCAGCACCGCGTTGACCGCGACTATGCAGCGTTCGGCGAACTGACCTATGACCTGACCAGCACCGTTTCGCTGACTGGCGGGATCCGCGCGTTCAAGTATGACAACGATCTGATCGGCTTCTTCGGCTTTGGCCGCGATCCGACCGGGAACTACACCGCCAGCCCGCGCAACCCCGGGGACTTCAGCGCCGGGACGAGCTTCTGCTTTGTCCAGGGCGGTCAGCGCTTGCGGGATGTTGCCGGATCGCCGGGAATCACTTTCGTGCCTCCGGCCATTGCCGGTACGCCGTGCACGAACCTTGGCAACTACAATGCGACCACAGGTGCCGTGGATCCGGCTGCCGCGCGCGGCTCTGGCGTGACCTATCGCTTCAACGCGACCTGGAAGCCGGCCAGCAACGTGATGCTCTATGGCACCTTCAGTCGCGGCTTCCGCCCTGGCGGGATCAACCGGCGCGGCGATATTCCGGCATACCTTCCGGACTATCTGAAGAACTACGAAGTGGGCTTCAAGACCACGCCCATGCGGGGAGTGCGCTTCAACGGCGCCATCTACCAGCAGGATTGGGACAGGTTCCAGTTCAGCTTCCTCGGTCCGAACAGCTTTACCATCATCAGCAACGGGCCGAGCGCTCGGGTGCGTGGTGCCGAACTGGATCTGGGCTACAACGTCACGAACTTCGCGTTCAACTTGAACGCGTCCTACACCGACGCGATCATGCGGCAGAATCTGTGCCGCAAGTTCGACCCGGCCAATCCCGATTTCACCTGTACGGTCGATCCAACCAACTCGATCGTTGCAACAGCGGGAACGCGCTTGCCGGTAACGCCGCAGTTCAAGGTGGCGGGAACGGTGCGCTACACGGTGCCGATGGGCAGCGCCAAGGCCTATGGGCAGGTCAACGCCTCGTATCAATCCTGGGCCCCGGCTGCGCTGCGCGCGTCGGACACCCAGATTCTCGGACGGCTTGATCCCTACGGCCTCGTCAACCTT
>JAGWUW010000518.1 GCA_028868235.1 Betaproteobacteria bacterium
GGTCCTCCCCCGGGCACTGATCGCCCCCGCGTCCTGCCCGCCGTGGCCGACATCGACAGCAATCAATGGTGGCGCAGCGACAACGGCAAACGCCACAAAATAAAATACAACCAGTGAGACATATTTCATTCCCGAATTATCAGGGGAAATTAAGATTGCAACTTCACTCGCGACCCAGCATAACGTCGAAATGCGGCACCGAAGGGTGCCGGCTGACGACTGAAGAAAAGACATGCCGAAACTGACTGTGTTCTCTACCAACGCCCCCACTCCCGTCCACGATCACCCCAGGCCGGAACGACTACTCAAAGGTAATCCGCTGCGTACGACCTGGGAACATTTCCTGACGTCCAATGGCGACCTCTCAGCCGGCATCTGGCGTTGCGAGCCTGGCGCCTGGAACATCGCCTTCGCGCCCGGGTCAGACGAATTTTTCTGTGTCATCGAAGGGCGGATACGTATTACCAGCAATACCGGCAACGCTGCCGAGTTCGGCCCCGGAGATGCCTGCGTCATCCCCGCCGGATTCACAGGAAGCTTCGAAGTGCTCGAAACCGTGCGCAAACACTATGTGTTCGTGGAACGCAACAGATGAATTGCGCTATAGTTTCCGGGCCAACAAGGGGAAAAAAATGACAGCAGAGACTAGCCATCCACGAGGCACCAGTGCCCACATGCCGGATCTCAACTGGAGTCAGGTCCGGGAAACCGTACTGATGCTCGAATTGTCCGCCGTGCAGATCGAAGCCGCGATGAAGGACAGCAACGCTTCCGTCGACGTACTGACCGACTCCTTTACCTCCATGGCCCGCTACATGCAGGCGATCTCCGATACCATCCGCACGCTGCCCGATCAAGGTGAGGTCGGCGTCGCCAAGCAGAACCTGACCGGCGTTTCCGAACATGTCTCCGCCATGGTGCACCAAGCCATCATCGCCTTCCAATTCTATGACAAGCTGGTCCAGCGCCTGGCTCACGTTGGTCTCAGCCTGGGTGAGCTGAGCGATCTGGTAGACGACCCGCGCCGTCTGTTCAATCCGGGCGAATGGGTAGAGCTGCAGAACAGGATCAAGTCCAAGTATTCGACCCGCGAAGAAATCGCCATGTTCGATGCCGTCATGCAC
Source organism: Betaproteobacteria bacterium (assembly GCA_028868235.1). Lineage (GTDB taxonomy): Bacteria > Pseudomonadota > Gammaproteobacteria > Burkholderiales > Rhodocyclaceae > Azonexus. Next base: position 1,125 of record JAGWUW010000518.1, read on the forward strand.
GGCGTGCCGGTGCAAGAAGCAGTCGACAAGTTCATGGCCGAAATGAGCGAGAAAAGTGACGATATCGAACTTTTCTAGGCCTGCCGGTGCATCGCAATCAATACCGGCACCTTCTGACAATACGCTGGAGGTAACCCGATGACAGGTGGTCAGGAATTCCCGGATTTACCCGGCCTCGATACGGTAGATGGCTTGCGCCGCATGATGAACAAAGCTGGCCTTTACGAAAAGATACTTCGCGATTTCTATGTCCGCTTCATCGACGAGCCGCGCGCCATCCGTGAAGCCATCACCAGCGGCGATCTAGCTGCGGCCGAACGGCACGCCCATAGCGCGAAAGGTCTGGCCGGCACTATTGGTGCCCCCTCTCTGCAAAATGCCGCCAAGGCGCTTGAAACGGTCTTACGCGATGGCGATGCGTCCCTAGAAGAAACCCTCGCACAGTTCGAGCACGAATTGCGCATGGTCCTCGATAGCATCGCCAACGGCTTCGGTATCGACCGCGCTGACTGAATCTCGCCACCAGCCTCAGAAGGCAGCCGAAGCCTCCCAGACGATGTTGGCCTTGGCGCTCCCCTTGGCCGTCCGTTCCAGCATGTCGATCAGCGGCCAGGCACGCTGCCCGAGTGCGACAACCGGTTCCTTTTTCTTGCCATCGGCATCCAGTTCATCCTCTACCGGCGGCGCTTCGGCCCGACTCACGGCATCGCGCAAGGTCTGAGCGGCGGCCAGCATCTCGTCCGGCAAAACGCCCCCTTGGCGGTCGTTTCCTTGCCAAGGACCTGCAACAGGGTCTTCGCCGCCTCGGCAAACA
>JAGWUW010000519.1 GCA_028868235.1 Betaproteobacteria bacterium
ACAGCAGGACGTTGCGAAACACCTGTACACCGGGTCCCTGTGTCAGATCGTAGAGACTGAGCAGGAAGCCGTCGTTGACCATCGCATGGTTGCCGAATGCGACTAGGGGCGACCGCAGCTCCATCCGTTGCGAAATTCGCCCTTCCACGGTCGTCATCGCCTCGCACTCGGCGAGGGTGGGGGAGAAGCGGAACCAGCCTGACCCCCGGAACTCACCACCGACTGCGATCCGCACGAAACTTTCTTGCGGTCGACCGTCACGATCGATCCGCAGATTGACGTCGCGCACTACCGCCGGAGCATCGTCGATCTCGCCGTGCGCAGCGATCGTGCGACAACCGTCGGCGTGGAAATCCATGCGGAAGTATTCGCGGCCGCGCTCCTTCCCCATCCGGTCTGGCTTGGAGCTTGTGTAGCAGATCGTGCCGGTTACGCTGCGGATGACGCCGGTCACTTCCAGACACCCTTGTCACGCAGGTAACGTCCTGCGTCCTTCAGGTCGGTTGGCTGGTATTTGTCGAACAGATTGGGCGGGAAGCGTGGCGAATAGCCCTCGTACACATCCATATAAAGCTGAGGGTGGATGGTCGGCTGGCGATGACGCGCGCGGAACGCGCCGATCGGAATGTGGGCGGTGACCAGGGTTTCGTTAGGCGATTTGGCGATCGCCATTGCCTCGCCATCCGGACCGTAGATCGCGGAGTTGCCGGCGTTCGTGTCCTCGAAGAACGGCGAACCCGGCGATATCGCGTTGTTGCTGACCGCTGTGTAAACGCCATTGTAGAGCGAGGTGGCCGCAATATCGGCTGGCACGAAGCCTCCTGTCGCGGTGCGCAGGATTACCTCCGCGCCCTTGATTGCCAATGCCCGGAACAACTCTGGTTCGCGCTGAACCGAACTGGTTGCGAGGTTGCCGATCGGAGTCTGCGTGACGGGCAGGATCGCGTCGCGCCCATACATTTCGACGAAGCGATCGAGCACGTCATAGATGGTGGTGGTGAACAGCTCGATCTCGCCACCGAACGCGCCCTTGATATTGCGCGCTTTCCAGCCCCGGGCGAGAATACGCCCATCGGGGCCGATGATCGTGGTAATCGACAGCGCGTGGCCGACCCAGTCCGCATCGCGGGCATAGGAGCCGAACACGATATAGCAGCCGTATTGTCGTGCCTTTTTCGCGATCGCTTCGGTTTCTTCGCCGGGAATCTCGATTGCGACCTTCAGCACGTCATTGCGGGTCCAGCCCGCGCCGAAGCCCGTAATCGGGAATTCGTGGAAGAAGAGCAGATCGGGGCCAGCGCCGAACGCGAAAGCGGCGTCGATCAGATCGATCATATGTTGCAGATTGTCGCGCCGGCTCGCCGTCACGCGGGTGAGGTTCACCGGGATCGAACGGGCTTGCGCGATGCCCAGCGTCCAGCTTTCCTTGGCGAGTGGCACCGTCGGATAGCGACCGTCGGGGTTGACGCTCACGCCGAGTTTGGGCGTGGGCTGCGCGGCGGCGGTAGTGGCAAAAACGCCGAGAGCGGCGGAAAGACCTACGCCCCCCGCCGCACCCAGCAACGCTCTACGGGATACCGTGGCGTCGTTCATAGCGCTGCCCGTGGCCGATAGCTGTAATAGCTCGGATCATCATGGGCCTGCCAATCGCGCGAAATTCGGTTTTCGTTGATCACGGTGCGCTGGAACAGGCGACCTTTGCGATACCAGTGCCAGGTCCGGTTCTTCGCTTGGCCGTCTTCGGCGACGGTGATCATCTCATAATAGCGGAAATCGGGTTCGTGAGTGCGCGTCCAGCCCACCATGATCGTGCGGTTGGTCTCGTCATAATTGAGGGCGCCGACAAAACCGTCGATCAGATCGTTCTTGATCCAGATGCGGTCATCCTGGAAAATGCCGTCAAAATAGCGGATTTCCTGCG
>JAGWUW010000520.1 GCA_028868235.1 Betaproteobacteria bacterium
GGGAGATTGAGTCAATGTCAAAGAACGTCGTGGTCGTCGGCACCCAGTGGGGCGACGAGGGTAAGGGCAAGATCGTCGACTGGCTGACCGATCACGCCAGCGGGGTCGTGCGTTTCCAAGGCGGCCACAATGCCGGCCATACGCTGGTTGTCGGCGAGAACGTCTACAAGCTGAACCTGGTGCCGTCGGGCATCGTGCGTGACGGCGTCGATTGCTACATCGGCAACGGTGTCGTGCTCGACATCCATCACCTGATTTCCGAAATCGCCGAACTGGAAAAGGGCGGCATCGACGTCCGCTCGCGCCTGAAGATCAGCCCGGGATGCCCGATCATCCTGCCGTACCACTCGGCCATCGACAAGGCGCGCGAGGGCGCCAAGTGCGCAGACAAAAAGATCGGCACGACCGGCAAGGGCATTGGCCCAACCTACGAGGACAAGGTTTCCCGCCGCGGCCTGCGCGTTTATGACCTGTTCCATCCGGAGCGTTTTGCCGAGAAGCTGAAGGAAGTCCTCGACTATCACAATTTCGTCCTGACCCAGTATTTCAAGGCCGATCCGGTTGATTTTCAGATGGTCTACGACCAGGCCATGGCCGATGCCGAATACATCAAGCCGCTGGTCGTCGACGTGTCAGCCGCTCTGTACGACGCCAACAAGGCCGGCCAGAACATGCTGTTCGAAGGGGCGCAGGGCACTCTGCTCGACATCGATCACGGCACCTATCCCTTTGTCACCTCGTCCAACTGCGTGGCCGGCCAGGCAGCGGCTGGTGCCGGCATTGGCCCGGGCATGCTGCACTACGTGCTGGGTATCACCAAGGCCTACTGCACCCGCGTCGGCGGCGGTCCGTTCCCGAGCGAACTGGACATCGATACCGAAGGCACGCCGGGCCACCAGATGTTCAGCGTCGGCAAGGAATTCGGCACGGTGACCGGGCGCAAGCGCCGTTGCGGCTGGTTCGATGCCGCTCTGCTGCGTCGTTCGGCCCGCATCAACGGCCTGACCGGGCTGTGCATCACCAAACTCGACGTGCTCGACGGCCTGAAGGAAATCAAGATCTGCACCGGCTACCAGCTTGGCGACAAGGTGGTCGATCTGTTGCCGATCGGTGCCGACGATGTGGCGCGTTGCGTGCCCATCTACGAAACGATGCCGGGCTGGGAAGGCACCACCTTCCGCGTCAAGCGCTGGGAAGACCTGCCGGTCAATGCTCAGGCCTACCTGAATCGTCTGGAGCAGCTGTGCGAAGTGCCGATCGCCATCGTGTCGACTGGTCCGGAGCGCGACGAGACCATCCTCAAGCAGCACCCGTTCAAGTAATCCGCATTCGTCGGGTGTAATGAACAACGGGCCCGGTGGGCCCGTTTTGTTTTTCAGCGGGCCGGTACGGCCTGCCAACCCTCCGGGCAGGCGTTGGTGTAGGGGTAATACTGGTCGGACGATCCGCAGTAGTACCAGACACCGCTACGGGCCGGAGGGGCGGCGTAGACCGGGGTTGGCTGGACGTAAACCGGTTCGGCATAGACCGGCGCCGGCGTGGCGTAGGCGTTGCTGTAGGCCGCGGCGCCGATCGCCATGCCGGCGATGGCCAGCACGGCAGCCGGGCCGACCCAGCTGCCACCATGATGATGCTCGTACATCGGCATCGGGGGGCGGAAGTCGCCATAGTGGCGCCCCCAGTCAGCCTGTGCTGACGTGTTGACGGTCATGGCGAGAGCGGCGGCTAGGCAGAGGGCGGCGGTCTTTTTCATGGTTCGGCTCGTAATTGTCGTTTGGACAAGCCGAATAACGCGTGGCGTCAGGGGAGCGATTACCGATGCTGTGTACGCTTGTGTTAGCAATTGTTACAGCTAACGGCGGTGCTCTGGAAACTCGGACCCGGAAATGAAAAAAGGCTTCGATCGCTCGAAGCCTTCA
>JAGWUW010000521.1 GCA_028868235.1 Betaproteobacteria bacterium
ATCCTGAAGGTGCTGAACCCGCTGTTCCTCGACGATCTGCGCGAGAAGCTAGCGGAGGCCGGCGACAATCCGCGCAAACTGCTGAACCTGCGCAACCGGATGGCCAAGATCCGGGTGTTCGACCCGGCCTGCGGCTCGGGCAATTTCCTTGTCATCGCCTATAAGCAGATGCGGGAGATCGAGGCCGAGATCAACAAACTGCGGGGCGAACCCGACCGGCACAGCGACATCCCGCTTACCAACTTCCGGGGCATCGAGCTGCGCGATTTCCCGGCCGAGATTGCTCGGTTGGCGCTGATCATCGCCGAGTACCAGTGCGATGTCATCTATCGCGGCCAGAAGGAGGCGCTGGCGGAGTTCCTCCCTCTGGATAGCCAGAACTGGATTTTCCGCGGAAACGCACTTCGGCTCGACTGGTTGAGCCTGTGTCCCCCGGCCGGAACGGGCGTTCGTGCGCAGGCCGATGATTTGTTCGGCACCCCTCTGGCACAGTCGGAGATCGATTTTTCGAATGAAGGCGGGGAGACCTACATCTGCGGTAACCCTCCGTACATCGGTGACAAATTTCAGACCAGCGAGCAGAAGGACGATCTCAAAACCTTCAAAACTGGCCGACAGGATGTACGGGCGGTCGACTACATTGCCGGATGGTTCTGGAAGGCTTCGGATTACATCAAGCACGGTGGGCGCTTCGCGTTCGTCTCGACCAACTCGATTTGCCAAGGCGTGCAGGTGCCGCTTATCTGGCCGCGCATTTTTCGCAATGGGCAGAGCATCTACTTTGCCCATGACAACTTCATGTGGGGCAACAATGCGGCGCGGAACGCGCAGGTCACCTGCGTGATCGTCGGCGTGACCGGAAAGGCAGAAACCAAGAAATTCATCTTCACGGATGAGACGCGTAAGGAGGTTGCGAACATCAACCCCTACCTGTCAGCCGCTGACACGGTCATCGTCGAGCGGTCGTCCGATCCGATCTCCAGCGTCGCAACGATGTTCGGGGGCAATATCCCGAGGGATCGCGGAAACCTGCTGCTTTCCGCGCAGGAGAAGCAGGAGCTGGTTCAGGCCTATCCGGAGGCGACCAAGCTGATCAAGCCGATCCTGGGCTCCAACGAATTCATCAACGGCTTGCAGCGCTATTGCCTCTGGATTTCCGACGAGGATGCCGAGCTGGCCTATTCCATTCCACCGATCGCGGCGCGACTGGCAGATATCCGGGAGTACCGCCTGAATGGAAGCGAGCGCGGACGCGCCGGTCTTGATACGCCTTACAAGTTTGAGCGCACGATCATTGGCCAGGAGCAGACGATCGTTGTGCCGAGCGTGTCATCAGAACGCCGCCCATACTTGCCTTGCGGCCTTCTGGAGCACGATGTCCGCGTCTCGAACCTCGCGCTGGCGGTTTACGATGCCCCGCTCTGGAACATGGCGCTGATTGCGTCCCGTCTGCATGTCGTCTGGGTTGCAGCGGTTTGTGGGAAGCTGGAGACGCGCTACCGGTATTCGAACACAATGGGCTGGAACACTTTCCCCGTTCCGAAGCTGACCGAGCAAAACAAGGCCGATCTTACCCGGTGCGCTGAGGACATCCTGCTCGCGCGTGAGGCTCATTTCCCGGCAACCATCGCCGACCTCTATGACCCGGAAAAGATGCCGGATAACCTCCGCCATGCGCATGAGCGCAATGACGAAGTGCTGGAGCGCATCTACATCGGCCGCCGGTTCCGCAACGACACGGAGCGGCTCGAAAAGCTGTTCGAACTCTACACCCGCATGACCACGGCCAAGGCGGCGTAATATCCAATGCCGGCTGGGCACAGTTCTACCTGCGCCTGCCTTCTGACATAACGCCTTCCGAATATCAGAAACTTGGGTTCTTTCTGACATTCATCTCCAGCCGCACCATCGTTCCTTG
>JAGWUW010000522.1 GCA_028868235.1 Betaproteobacteria bacterium
CTGCTTCCATGATGGCCAGGATCAAAGCCGGATTACTGTCGCTGCGCGACCTGTTTGCCACCGCTTGGTGGATATTCCTGATCGTCGGCATCGGCTTCGCCATCGCCTTCCAATTCGTCGAGCCGGCACCGCCGACCCGCATTGTGATTACGACCGGCGGTCAGGCAGGCGCCTACTACCAGTTTGCCCAGCGCTATGCGGCCATCCTGGCCAAGAACGGTATCACGCTCGAGGTTCAGGCTTCGGCCGGCTCGCTGGAGAACATCGAGCGCCTGAAAAAGGACGAGGCACAGGTCGGCTTTGTGCAGGGGGGCGTTGTCGAGCCGAAGACCGACCCGGACGCCGAAGAAGACTCTGGTCTGCTGTCGCTGGGCAGCATGTTTTATGAGCCGGTATGGGTTTTCTATCGCAGTGGCAAGGACCTGACCCGGCTGACCGATCTGCGCGGGAAACGCATCGCCATTGGCCAGGAAGGTTCCGGCATACGACAACTTGCCCAGCAGTTGTTGCAGGCCAACGAAATCCCATCCGGTGAACACCTTGTGCCACTGTCCGGCTTGAGGGCAGCCGAGGAGTTGCAGCAGGGGCGCATTGACGCCGCCTTCATCATTGCTGCGGAAAACGCGCCTGTGGTCCAGGTTCTGTTGCGCTCGCCGGGCATCAAACTGATGAGTTTCGAGCAGTCCGGCGCCTATCAGCGGCGTTTTCCGTTCCTGACCAAGCTGACTTTCCCGCATGGGGTGGCCGATCTGGTCCGCGATTTTCCGCCGCAGGACATCAAGGTGCTGGCCCCGACTGCCAACCTGATCATCCGTGACGACTTGCATCCAGCCTTGCAGATGCTTCTCCTGCAGGCGGCGACGGAAGTGCATGGCAAGACGGGTTTCTTTCAGGATGCCGGGGAGTTTCCGTCCTACAAGGACCAGATGCTGCCGCTATCGCCGGAGGCCGCGCGCTATTACAAATCGGGTCCGCCCTTCCTGCAGCGTTATTTGCCGTTCTGGCTGGCCGTACTGGTGGACCGACTGATCGTACTGCTGGTACCCATCGTGGCCTTGCTCATTCCTCTGCTCAAGGTGGCACCGGCGATCTATACCTGGCGAGTGCGTTCCAAAGTGTTCCGCTGCTACGGTGAGTTGAAGTTCCTCGAAGACGACCTGAAGAACCATTTTGACCCTGCCCGTTTGGACGATTATCGGCACCGCCTCGATGCACTTGACGAGGAGGCCGTTGAGTTGCGGGTGCCGCTGGGCTTTACCGATCTCGTCTATACCCTGCGCGAACACGTCAATCTGGTACGCGGCATTCTGGATAAAAGGGAAGCGCAGGTATGAAAGCCTTTCTCGTGGCCAATCCCAAGGGGGGCTCCGGCAAGAGCACGCTGGCGACCAATCTGGCGGGCTATTTTGCCAACCGGGGCAACGACGTGATGCTTGGCGACATCGATCGCCAGCAGTCGTCGCGTGAATGGCTGGCGATCCGCCCGTTCGAACTGCCGACCATCGAAACCTGGGAAATCGGCCACGACAGCATCTCCAGGCCGCCTAAGGGGACGACGCATGTCGTGCTCGATACGCCGGCAGGGCTGCACGGCAAGATGCTGGAGCGGGTTCTCAAGCTGTCGACGCGGGTCATCGTGCCGGTGCAACCATCGATGTTCGACATGCTGGCAACCCGCCACTTCCTGAGCGAACTGCTATCCGAAAAGGCTATTCGCAAGGGCAAGGCCGATGTTGCCGTGATCGGCATGCGGGTCGATGCCCGCACCCGTGCCGCCGGCGAACTGGAGCGTTTTTTCGCGACTTTCGACCTGCCGGTGCTGGCCTATCTGCGCGACACACAAGTCTATGTCCAGGCCACCGCCGCCGGCATGACTCTTTTCGACCTGCCGCGCTCGCGGGCGGAG
>JAGWUW010000523.1 GCA_028868235.1 Betaproteobacteria bacterium
TTCCGGCTTGGCATCCGGGCGCATGTCGGGGACGTCGTTCCCGCCCCACTTGTCGCCCAGCCACTTGATCACCGTCCGCGACGGATCCCAGGGTTTGCCCGAGAGGTCGCAGGAGGCGCGGTTGTAGATGATGCGACGATTAACCGGCCAGGCAAAGCCCCAGTTCAGCGTCTGGCCAAGGCCGGATGGATCGCTGCTGTCGCGTCGGGCAGTCAGGTTGCCAGCCTGTGACCAGCAGCCGCTGTAGATCCAGTTGCCGCAGGCGGTACTGCCGTCATCGCGAAGGAAGCCAAAACTGGCCAGTTGTTCGCCACCCTTGATCTGGAGCTTGGTCGCGTCCTTGGGATCGTAGAGGTCGGTCAGCGCCTTGCCGGAGATTTCCATCAACAGCTCTTCCGGCGACGGATCGTTGGCAATCCGATACGGCCAGGACAACTTGAGGATGGGGTCGGGGAAAGCACCGCCATCCTTGGCGTACATGGCTTTGAGCGTCTGATAGAGGTGGGCCATGATCTCGGCGTCGCTCTTTGAATCGCCCGGGCCTTCAACTGCCTTCCAGTGCCAGCGTACGACGCGTCCCGAGTTGGTGCAGGTGCCGGCTTCTTCGGCGAAGAAGGCGACCGGAAGACGGAACACTTCGGTCTGGATCGTTGCCGGGTCGGCCGGATTAACCTCACCGTGGTTTTTCCAGAATTCGGAGGTTTCCGTGATCAGCGGGTCCATGATGACCAAGTACTTCAGTTTGGCCAGCGCATCGCCCACCTTCTTCTTGTTGGCGACGGATGCTAGCGGGTTGAAGCCTTGGCAGACGAAACCCGTCATCTTGCCCTGGTACATCCGGTCGAACATGGCGAGTACGTCGTAGGACGCATCCTTCTTCGGCATCCAGTCGTAGCAGAAATCGTTTTCCGGCGTTGCTTCGTTGCCGTAGAAGGACTTCATCAGGCTGGTCCACCACTTCGGGTAGTTTTGCGGGAAGTTCATCTGGTTCGGACGCATGGCTTTCGGCGTGCGCTTTTCCAGATAGCTCTTGCGATCCAGGTCGGAATCAAGCGGCGCGCCGAGGTAACCCGGCAGTGCGTCGGAATAGAGACACATGTCGGTAATGCCCTGCACGTTGGAATGCCCGCGCAGTGCATTGATGCCGCCGCCGGCCATGCCCATGTTGCCGAGCAATTGCTGGATGATTGCCATGCTGCGGATGTTCTGGGTGCCGATCGAATGCTCGGTCCAGCCCAGCGCATACAGGTTGGTCATCGTTTTGTTCGGCGCAGCCGTTTCGGCGATGTACTCGCAGACTTTGAGGAAGGCATCCTTCGGCGTGCCGGTGATGCGGGCCACGACGTCCGGCGTGTAGCGGGCGTAGTGCTTCTTCATGATCTGGAAGACGCAGTTCGGGTCTTGCAGGGTCTCGTCGACCTTGGCGTAGCCGTCCTTGTCGAACTGGTACTTCCACGATTCCTTGTCGTAGGTGCGCTTCTCGGCGTTGTAGCCGGAGAACAGGCCGTCTTCCAGCCCGAAGCGCTCATCGACCAGGAAACTGGCGTTGGTGTAGTGCTTGACGTAATCGTGATGAATCTTGTCGTTCGACAACAGGTAATTGATGACGCCGCTCAGGAAGGCGATGTCGGAACCCGGACGAATCGGTGCGTAAAAATCGGCGACGGAAGCCGTGCGGTTGAAGCGCGGGTCGACCACGACCAGCTTGGCCTTGCGCTGCTTCTTCGCTTCGATCACCCACTTGAAGCCGCAAGGATGCGCTTCGGCAGGGTTGCCGCCCATGACGAAAACAAGGTCGGTGTTCTTGATGTCAACCCAATGGTTGGTCATCGCGCCACGCCCAAAACTCGGAGCCAGACTGGCCACCGTGGGAGCGTGTCAAATACGGGCCTGGGTGTCGAAAGC
>JAGWUW010000524.1 GCA_028868235.1 Betaproteobacteria bacterium
TGATTGCGTCCGATGTCCTCGGCCCGCTTGACGCCAACACTGACGGTCACGTCCATAGTCTGTCTGGTCTTCTCAACCTCGGCCAGCGCGTGCCTACGATCTACTTCCAGGGCAGCGCGGCGCACCGACGGCGATGTGGCGATCAGCGTTGCGATGTCCCCGAACTGGGGGACGTCCGGCATGTCGCTAACTCCCCCTTCGGCAACACCAAAACACTGCACATCTCCATTCCACATCGCGCATAAGCGGCCGCGCGCGGCGACTACATCTGTGTTCGCCTGGGACCGTTCCAGCATGGCGTTCGCCTGGGCGACCCGCGCCTTGGTTTCTTCGACAGGGGAAATCTTGCCAGCAGTAACACGCTTGCCGGCGATCTCGCTCCCTCGCTGCGCCAGGGCTACCGCGGCATCCGCGAGCACAAGTCTCTCCTGGGCGACGAGCACATCGAAAAATGCGGCGATCACGCTGGCGCGAATATCGGCCACCTTGACAGCACGGTCGGCAGCAGCAGCGTCCCGTACACGCTCGCCCGCGGCGATTCGCGCATTTCGCTTTCCTCCCAGTTCGACTATCTGATTGAGCTGCACCGTCGTGGTTCTGGTCGCCTTTTTGAGATCTTCCAGCGAATACGCGAGTTCCGGATTGGGTCGTGCTCCCGACTGCATCAGTGCCGCCTCCGTGGCCGCGATCTCGCCAGTTGCGGCGCGAATTTCGCTGTTACTCCGCGTGGCCAACTGGATGGCTGCATCGAGCGACAAAGTCGGAACGAATTCCCCGCCGGGCAATGGCGCGGGAACGCCGTTGAGCTCTGCGCCGGTACCGACGCTCCCCGCGTACGATGCGGGCGCGTAGCCAGCTGACAAGCAGATGATAAAAATTACGGTCGCGCGGACTGTTTGCGGCAAGCGCAATATCCGAACGACCCTTGTATAAACATGGGCCATGAATGATTCCTGTAAAACCTGATGACGTGACAAAACAGGCGCAAGCGCGCCGGATCAAGAAATGGTTTAGTTCAGGAACATATAGGAGGTCGATCCAGAGGGACGGGGTTTGCGGATGTAAAACCTGAGATAACTATCGCTAGATGAATGTCAGGCTCGGCAGCGCCAACAAAATAATCGTGCACGGGCATATCTGCCAAATTTGACAGCGACGCGTAAAGACCGGCCGCATGACTGACCTGGGTTCTCTCGGGCTTGGCCACCGGATTAGTCTGGGGTGCGACAACCGATTCATGTTGAACCTGTGTCTGCTCTTCCAAAACTTCGTCCAGAAACGGCCAGTCACCCAGGTTCAAGACGAAGGTGAGCAAAACAAAATAGCTGGCGGCCCGGAAGAATTTCAACATAGTGCAAAGACTAACATAGGTCAGAGGTAGGCTGGCTACGAGGAGTCCTCTTGTGAGGGGATGGCGTATTCGAAGGTACATAATCGGACGCTTGACGGGTTGACATGCAACGTTTATAAACCTTATAGTCACTTTAAGGTCAAGCAACATGACAATTTCTTTTTCGATCGGCCAACTGGCCAGCGCCGCGCAGACGCCTTCGGCGACCATCCGGTATTACGAAAAAATCGGACTTCTTTCCGCGCCATCGCGCACCGGCAGCAACTACCGGCAATACGACAAGGAGGACCTCGACCGTCTCGCCTTCGTGCGGCGGGCCCGGGAAATCGGATTTACGATCGACCAGGTGCGTAGCCTACTGGCGTTCTCCGACCAGCGCGATGCCGACTGCTGCGCGGTGATGGCCATGACGTCCGAGCATTTACATGCAGTTGAGCAGAAGATTGCCGATCTGGTGGTGCTCAAGGAGCAATTGGCCAACATGTTGGCGTCGTGCCAGGGCGGGACGGTCGCCAACTGCCGCATCATCGACACCTTGCAACCAAGGTA
>JAGWUW010000525.1 GCA_028868235.1 Betaproteobacteria bacterium
TGAAAGCTGAGTTGTCCGTGAAGGATCCAGCCGCCGAGCAGCCGACCACGCAATTGACTTTGAATGCCGAGTTGCCGGTATCGACTAGACCCGACGGAATCGCCGTCCCGCCCATCGACCGAATGTTGACCGATCCGGTTGTATCCGCCGCAAGGGCCGACCAGGGCAGCAGCAGGACGATGAGGAAAATCAGGCTATTTGTAATACGTGACACGCGCTTTTCCATTCGTGGAGCCAATTCGAATCATCTTGAGTTGCTGCGCCTCGATCCTGGAAAACACATGCGTATCGCCGTCATAGACGGGGATACCGACCGAGGCCGTGGGATCAGCTTGCCCATCGACCCGAAAATTGACCCCATCACCTGTGAAACGAATACTGGCTGCATGACAGAAGTAGACTTTCGACCCTGTGAGTCCAATGGCCGCCGCCCCCACATCGACCTCTTCATAGTCGTAGGGGTTGAGGCAGCTGATAATCTGGTTGAGGCCGAGCGGTCCCAGCATGGGCTATCCGTGCAACCGGTAGGCTGCAGTCACATGGTTTTGGTCACTGGCCCCGCTGATGGCGACCGCCAGCGCATCACAGACGGCCAGCAGATCCCGCTCGCCGGAGGCGTAATTCCAACTCGCCACGCCGCTATCGGCTACAGCCTTCATGGAATCCACGATGATCCCCGGAATGATTTGGGTGGCGATCGGCGCGATCGTGGGAGCGGTCGTGGCGCGAACTCGGATCGCGTAGTAGCCCGTCGGAATGCCGGTCGCGTGGCCCGCTTCACTCATGGCCCAATCGCCAGGGGATTCGAACCAGAGCAGGCTTTCACCCGCCGCAGCATAGGCCGGTGCCACGAGCAGATTCGCCAAGGTCAAGGTTGTCCAGGTGCCGCCCGCGATCGAATAGGCCACGTCATAGACCGGCGCTCCGGTGGCGACGGTCGCACTCACGATGATGGACAGGATGTTGAATGGCACCTGCGCCATGACAATGAACCCGTCATTGTTCGTGGTCGTCGTCAGAGGCACGTCGGTCGCCGCAGAGCTTTGTGCATCCGCCGTGTCATCGATGAATGTGGTCGTCGCATTCGTCCATTGCCCGGCCTTCCAGAGAGTGGAATCCGCCGGCAGACGGCCTCCCCATCCGACCACCGCCGCCGATCCGCTCCGGTTCTGCACGGCCAGGTTTTGGACAGAAAAGCGCGTGGCGAAAACGCCCGCAGTCCTGGTCGCAAGGGGTGCCATGGCGTAGGAGCTCAGGAACTTGGACGCCCAGGCTCGTTGAACGGATGCATAGCTCGCTTGCATGGATGGGCCTCCCTTAGCGTTTCTTCAACAGGTGACGAAGCAAATGATGTTTCTTGATGGTGGAACGTAACGGATCACGACGATGCAGGTACCGGGTGAGCAGATCAGAGAGCTTGAGCAGCAGCCAGTAGACATACACGACCGCTGCGGCGGCACTGACCAGGGCCGTGCTGACGGACAGAACGTCAAAGCTCCACGTTTCGGTTTCGAGCAACCAGATACCCAGGATCGATGCGAGTAGCATCATGGCAAGGACGCGATAGCTCGTATCGGTCAACCCGCGATCCCGCCATTCCTCATAGACGGATACGATGAATGCGCCATGCACGAGCAAGAGGATGAGGGCGATCATTGCCACCCATACATCTGGATCGCGCGGAACCATTTCGATCCCGGCCAGGTCAGTAATGCGTCAGGCATGATCAACCCGTGAACATTCACGCTCCCTGCACTGATCTTCATGAATTGCCGTCGGCTCATCGGTGCCCGTAATGCCCATGCCATGGTCCAGGTTGACTCACGGCTTGTGACTGATTGGCGACCGCGTTTTGATTCGTGGAACTGCCTCCATAGGCCAATCCCAATCCGAGGCCTA
>JAGWUW010000062.1 GCA_028868235.1 Betaproteobacteria bacterium
GGCGCCATCGGCTACCTGATCGGCGAAGAGAACAAGGGCGTCGGCTACATGTTCACGATGATGAACCATGCGCGGGTCAATGTCGGCCTGGAAGGTGTCGGTATCGCGGAGCGCGCCTATCAGCACGCCCTGTGGTACGCCCGAGAGCGCGTGCAGGGCAAAATTATCGGCGACAAGTCGGACGACAAGAAGACCATCCTGCACCATCCGGATGTCCGCCGTCTGCTCATGGACGTCAAGTCGCGTACCGAAGCCATGCGCACCTTGGCCTATTACGCTGCCGCCCAGATCGACAAGGCACATGCCGGCGATGTTGCGGCACAGGCCCGCATCGACCTGCTGACCCCGGTAGTCAAGGGCTGGAGCACCGAGCAGGGCGTCGAACTTTCATCCAGCGCATTGCAGGTGTTCGGTGGTGTCGGGTTCGTCGAAGAGACCGGTGCTGCCCAGTACTACCGCGATTCGCGTATCACCACTATCTACGAAGGTACGACGGCTATCCAGGCCAATGACTTGGTCGGCCGCAAGCTGGCACGCGAGAAGGTGCCGGGGGCCGCGATGAAGGCGCTGATCACCGAAATCAACGGCACCGTCGATGCGCTGGCCGGCAATCCGCAAACGGCCGATATCGCCACCCAGTTGAAGATCGGCGTCAAGGCATTGACCAATGCTGCCGACTGGATCATCGCCACTTACGACAGCGCTCCGCAGGCGGTGCACGCTGGTTCCGTGCCTTTCCTGAAACTGACCGGCATCGTTGTAGGCGGCTGGCTGATGGCCAAGTCGGCCGCTGTGGCTGCCAAGCGTATCGCTGAAGGCAGCGACGACGCCTACTACACCGCCAAGCTAGCGACAGCGAACTATTTCGCCGCTCATCAACTGCCGTTTGCAGCAGCCTATGGCGCTGAGGTGACCGGTGGTGCCGCTTCTGCCCTGGGTCTGGAAGAAAAACTGTTCTAAGCGATATGTCTGTGGCTGTTCTCTCCTTTGGGGAGAGCAGCTGGCAGAATCGTCCAAGGAGAAAGCATGCGTACTGATCGCGATGCAATGGAATACGACGTCGTGATCGTCGGTGGCGGTCCGTCCGGGCTGTCGGCGGCGATCCGCATCAAGCAACTGGCCGAGCAAGCCGGCAAGGAAGTTTCGGTCTGTCTACTGGAAAAGGGTTCGGAAATCGGCGCCCATATCCTGTCCGGCGCAGTGCTCGAACCGCATGCCCTGCAGGAACTGTTCCCCGACTGGCAGGAACGCGGCGCGCCGCTCAATACGCCGGCCGCTGAAGACAAATTGCTGTTCCTTACCGAAGCTGGTGCTCACAAACTGCCGACGCCGCCGCAGATGGCCAACCACGGTAATTTCATCATCAGTTTGGGTAACTTCTGCCGCTGGCTAGGCGAGCAGGCCGAAGGCCTAGGCGTCGAAATCTACCCAGGTTTCGCCGCCGCCGAAGTGCTCTATCACGAGGACGGTTCGGTGAAGGGCGTCGCCACCGGTGACCTCGGCATCGGCAAGGACGGCCAGCCCGGCCATAATTTCCAGCCGGGCATGGAATTGCATGCTCGCCAGACTATCTTTGCCGAAGGCTGCCGTGGTTCGCTGACCAAGGAGCTGTGGGCGAAATTTAACCTGCGCGACGGCGTTGATCCGCAGACCTACGGCATCGGCATCAAGGAACTGTGGGAAATCGATCCGGCCAAGCACCAGCCCGGACTGATCGTGCACACCGTGGGCTGGCCGCTACAGAGCGACACCTACGGTGGCTCCTTCCTCTACCACCTGGAAAACAATCTGGTGGCAGTCGGCATGGTGGTCGGTCTCGACTACAAGAACCCGTGGCTGTCGCCCTACGAGGAATTCCAGCGCTACAAGACGCACCCGGCGATCCGCGGCTTCTTTGAAGGCGGCCGGCGCATTTCCTATGGCGCCCGAGCGCTGTCCGAAGGTGGCTACCAATCGGTGCCCAAGCTGCATTTTCCTGGCGGCGTGCTGGTCGGCGATACCGCCGGGTTCCTCAACGTGCCGAAGATCAAGGGCACGCACATGGCCATGGAGTCCGGCATCGTTGCGGCCAAGGCGGTGTTCGAGCACCTGTTCAAGGAAAATGCCGGGGCCGAGGTCAAGGAATACGGCGAGCAGATCAAGCAGAGCTGGCTGTGGGCCGAGCTGTATAAGGTGCGCAACATCCGCCCGGCCTTCAAGTGGGGCCTGTGGGGCGCGCTGGCCTACGGCGCCATCGATACCTACGTGTTCGGCGGCAAGGCGCCGTGGACCCTGCGCCACCATGACGACCACACGCAACTGGGCGACAAGAGCAGCCACCCGAAGATCGAGTATCCGAAACCGGACGGCAAGCTGACGTTCGACCGCCTGTCGTCGGTTTTCCTGTCGGCGACCAACCACGAGGAAAATCAGCAGACGCACCTGCGTCTGAAGGATGAAAGCATCGCCATCAGCGTCAATTACGCCAAGTACGGCGCGCCGGAAACCCGCTACTGCCCGGCCGGCGTGTACGAAATCCTCGGCGAGGAGGAAGGCAAGCCGCGCCTGCAGATCAACGGCCAGAACTGCCTGCACTGCAAGACCTGCGACATCAAGGACCCGACCCAGAACATCAACTGGACGGTGCCGGAAGGTGGCGGTGGACCGAACTATCCAAACATGTAAGACCCGATGAGGCGATTCCGGCATGGCCGGCGTCGCCCAGTCAAAACCAATAAAACCAAGAGAACAGCAAACAACTTTCCTTTCCATACATCGGAGTTTCGAGGAGGATTCATGACTCAAGAAAACATTCACGCGAAGATCCGGAGCAATCCGAAATTCGCCGAGATGGTCGACAAGCGCACGCGCTTCGCCATCATCCTGTCGCTCGTCGTGCTGGTGCCGTACTACACCTTCATGATGATCACCGCCTTTAATCCGGGCCTGCTTGCGCTGCCGCTGTCCGAAGGCGGCGTGCTGACAGTCGGTTGGCCGATTGCCGCTGTCCTAGTAGTCGGTGGCTGGCTGCTGACCGGTGTCTACATCCGCCGTGCCAATGGCGAATTTGATGACCTGAACCAGCAGATCCTGCAGGAGGCACGCAAATGAAGCGTTCTCTCCTTGCCCTGAGTGCTGGTTTGCTGGTGGCCGGCCTCGCCATTGCCGCACCGGGCGCCATTGAAGGTGTCCAGAAGCAGCCCATCAACGTCAGCGCCATCGCTATGTTCATGGTCTTCGTGTTGGCTACCCTTGGCATCACCAAGTGGGCGGCTGGTCGTACCAAATCGACGGCCGATTTCTACACCGCCGGCGGTGGTATCACCGGCTTCCAGAACGGCCTGGCCATTGCTGGCGACTACATGTCGGCTGCCACGCTGCTCGGCCTCACCTCGCTGGTCTACGCCAAGGGCTTTGATGGTTTCATCTACACCGTGAGCTTCTTCATCGGTTGGCCGATTATCTTGTTCCTGCTGGCGGAGCGCCTGCGTAACCTGGGCAAGTTTACTTTCGCCGATATCGCGTCCTACCGCCTCGATCAGAGCCGTATCCGGACTTTTGCTGCCTTCGGTTCGCTGACCGTCGTCTGCTTCTACCTGATCGTGCAGATGGTCGGCGCGGGCCAGCTTATCCAGCTGCTGTTTGGCCTGGAGTACAACATGGCGGTGGTCTGCGTCGGCATCCTGATGATGGTCTACGTCACCTTTGGCGGCATGGTCGCCACCACCTGGGTGCAGATCATCAAGGCCTGCCTACTGCTCGGCGGCGGTACGGTGCTCATGCTGCTTGCCTTCAGCCAGTTTGGTTTTTCGTTCGACAACCTCTTCTCCCAAGCGATTGCGGCCCATAAGAGCGGCATCAAGATCATGGCCCCGGGTTCGCTGATGGCCGATCCGGTCTCCGCCGTGTCGCTGTCTTTCGCGCTACTCTTTGGTACGGCCGGCTTGCCGCACATCATGATGCGTTTCTTCACCGTGCCGAACGCCAAAGAGGCCCGTAAGTCGGTGTTCTATGCTACCGGTTTCATCGGTTTCTTCTTCCTGGTGGTGATCATCCTCGGTATCGCAGCCATCGTCATCGTCGGCCAGAATCCGGCCTTCTTCGAAGGGGGGCAGGTTGGCGGCAAGCTCATCGGTGGCGGCAACATGCCGGTCATGCACCTGGCCAAGGCGGTCGGCGGCGATATCTTCCTTGGCTTCCTGTCAGCCGTGGCTTTTGCCACCATCCTGGCCGTCGTTTCTGGCTTGGCGCTGGCTGGTGCCTCAGCCATCGCCCATGACCTTTACGCCCGCGTGATCAAGAAGGGCGAGGCAACGAGCGCGCAGGAAATGAAAGTGACCAAGATCGCCTCGGTCGGCATTGGCCTTACCGCCATTGCCCTCGGCATCTTGTTCAAAGATCAGAACATCGCCTTTCTGGTGGCCCTGACCTTCGGTGTCGCTGCTTCGGTCAACTTCCCGGTACTGGTCTTGTCGATGTACTGGAAGGGACTGACCACTCGGGGAGCCTTGCTTGGCGGCATCGCTGGCCTGGTTTCCGCTGTCGGCCTGGTCATCCTGTCGCCGGCTGTCTGGGTCAAGGTGCTGGGCAACGCCCAGGCCATTTTCCCATACGACCATCCGGCCATTATTTCGATGACATTGGCCTTCGTCGTCACCTGGCTCGGTTCGATTACCGACAAGAGCAGCCGCGCCGCTAAGGAAGCGGCAGCTTATGAGGAGCAATACATCCGCGCCCAGACTGGTCTCGGCGCCGCTGGTGCCCATGCGCACTAAGCAACTCTGCGGGTGAGACTTCGGAGAACAGCACCGTCGTCTCGTTCCTTTCGGGAGCCTTTGGGCTCCCTTTTTTTGCATGCAAATGGAATTTGTGTCGTTTTTACAAAAATTCTCACTTGAAAGCTTGTTTGAGCGTATCGTATCGCTGGGTGTTACTAAAGTAGTAATTTGTGGGTAGAGAGAGCGGTATGTCTGAAATTGCAACCAACCGCTTGCCTGGATTGTTGGGCAAGTTGGGCAAAATGACGTCGATTCGCGACACGGAGCTTCTGGAGCAGAGCTTGTTGCGAACCCTGGGGCCATTGCTTGGGGTACTGGATACCTCCTTGTATCGTACCGACGAACAGCAGAACATGGTCCGGGTGATCCATTATCACCGGTCCAAGGTGATTGAGGCTGATGGCGTGGCGCGGATGGTCGAGCGTGTCGAGGAGTTGTCTCGCGTCAACGATTTGCCGCCCGAGGTTGTTTCCCTGACCGATAACGTCCGCCTGCTCGGCAAACCGTGCACCCGCAAGCTGGGCAAGGAATTGCTGGTGGCCTATCCGCTGTTTGGTGGTCAAGATGTTTGTGGGTATTTCGTCTTCCAGCGCGACCGCGAAGTACAGGCAGCCGAAGATGCGACCATTCGCGGCGTTCTCGAGGTCTTTTCAAACTACTACGCACTGCTCGACATCAGCCAGCGCGACCGGCTTACCGGCCTGTTCAACCGTCAGGCGCTGGAGGGTAGTTTCGAGCGTATCTGGCGTCTTCTCGGTCGTCCTGACCACTTTGCCGAACGTACGGATGGGCGGCGCAGCTCGCCGGGGGAAAACCACTGGCTGGCCGTGATCGATATCGACCACTTCAAGCGCATTAACGACCGCTATGGCCATATGGTCGGCGATGAAATTCTCTTGCTGGTTTCACGCCTGATGACGCACACTTTCCGCAATTCCGATTTGCTATACCGCTATGGCGGCGAGGAGTTTGTGGCCATTATCTCGGCCGACAATGCGCGGATCGCCAGCAATGTGTTCGAACGGGTGCGTCTGGCCATCGAGGCGCATACCTTCCCTCAGGTCGAGCATCTGACCATCAGCGTTGGCTACAGTCAGGTATTGCCGGATATCTTGCCGATCGAGGTGCTTAGTCGAGCCGATCGCAGCCTGTATCAAGCCAAGCAGGATGGGCGGAATCGAGTCTATGCCTATCACGACCTCCTGGCATCGGGTGTCTTCGAAGAGCAGGCCTGCGCCGAAGTCGAGTTCTTCTGACCGTTTTGCGTTCAGCTTTGATCAGCCGCCCAGTCTGGGGGGCTCGAACAGTGAATTGATGGTGACCCGCTTGATCGCCGGATGATCCGGTACGGCGTACATCACATCGACCATCATCTCTTCGAATATGCCACGAAGGCTGCGTGCCCCGGCCTTGTATTCGATAGCCAGTTCAGCGATCTGCGCGAAGACGGGCGCTGCTACTTCGAGTTCTACGCCATCGGCTGCCAGCATGGCCTGAAACTGCTTGTAGATCGCGTTCTTCGGTTCGGTCAGGATGCGCACCAGCATGTCCTGAGTCAGGTCGTGCAGGCGAGTGACGATGGGCAGGCGACCGGCGAATTCTGGTATCAGCCCGAATTCGAGCAGGTCAGTCGGCTTGATGCGGGCATTCAGGCGTTCGAGAATTTTCTGGTCGTCGTTACTCTGCGTCGCGATGAAGCCGAAGGTGTGCGTCTTGGTCAGGATGTGATCGAGTCCGACGAATGCACCCCCGCAGATGAAGAGGATGTGCGTGGTGTCGATATGCCGCCCATCCTTGAGCTTGACCGGGGCCCCTTCCATGATCTTGAGCAGGGCGTGCTGGACGCTTTCGCCGGAGGTGGCGCGAGTTTGACCATCCACCGCCTTGAGTTTGTCCACCTCATCGACGAAGACAATGCCGCGCTGGGCTTTGCTGATGTCGCCATCGGCACGGTCAAGCAGGCGGTGCAGGATAGCTTCGATTTCATCGCCGACAAACTGCGTCTGGGCCAGCGAGGTGGCGTCAGCGGTGACGAAGGGCAGATCAAGAATGCGAGCCAGCGTTTCACAGAGCAGGGTCTTGCCGGTACCGGTCGGGCCGATGAGCAGGATGTTGCTCTTGGTCAGTTCGATGCAGTCCGCCGTGCGCCCTGTCATGCGCCGGAAATGCCCGTAGATGGCGACAGCAAGGGTTTTCTTGGCGGTATCCTGGCCGACGACGTGCTCGTTTAGACGAGCAACGATTTCGCTGGGTTTGAGCAGGTTGGACATCGGGGCATTCCTTGACGGTAATGCCCCGATGCTATGCCGGTTTGGGCCGGCGGGTAAAGGCTGCCGAAGAGGGAATCAGGCCTTTTCCGGTAGCTCGATCTTCACTTCGAGCACTTCGTAGCGATCCTGCTTTTCCAGCGATACACGGATGTCGTCCGGATTGACCTTGACGTATTTGGAGATCACGGCGATCAGCTCACGCTGCAGGTCGGGCAGAAAATTGGGCGTGCTGCCGCCACCATCACGTTCGTGAGCAATGATCAGCTGCAGGCGTTCCTTGGCCACAGCAGCTGTTTTCGGCTTGTTGCCGAAGAGCATGGAGAGCAGCGACATCTCACTTGCCTCCGAACAGGCGCTTCAGCAGGCCCGGCTTGACGTAGTCAACGAAGCGCAGCGGCTGTTCCTCGCCAAGGAAACGGCTGATCACGTCGTGGTAGGCGGCTGCAGCGTCGGTATCCTTCTGATGGATGACTGGCGAGCCCTGGTTGGAGGCCTGCAGTACTTCCTCGGATTCCGGGATGACACCGATGATGGGTACCCGCAGAATTTCCTGGATGTCCTTGTACGACAGCATTTCACCGGCTTCGACGCGAGCTGGATTGTAGCGGGTGATCAGCAGGTGTTCTTTGACCGGTTCGCGGCCTTCGATGGCGCGCCGCGACTTGGCTTGCAGGATGCCGAGGATACGGTCGGAGTCGCGCACGGACGACACTTCCGGGTTGGTCACGACCAGCGCCTCGTCGGCGAAGGTGAGCGCCATCACGGCGCCGGATTCGATGCCGGCCGGGGAGTCGCAGACGATGTAGTCGAAACCTTGGTGGGTCAGTTCCTGGATAACGCGCTCGACGCCTTCCTCGGTCAGTGCATCCTTGTCACGCGTTTGCGAGGCGGGTAGCACGAACAGATTGTCGCAATGCTTGTCCTTGATCAGCGCCTGGGTCAGCGTTGCTTCACCGTTGATAACGTTGATCAGGTCATAGACAACGCGGCGTTCGCAGCCCATGATCAGGTCGAGGTTGCGCAGGCCGACGTCGAAGTCGATGACGGCCGTCTTGAAGCCGCGCTGTGCGAGGCCGGTGGAAAAGCTGGCGCTGGTGGTGGTCTTGCCGACTCCGCCCTTGCCGGAGGTTACGACGATAATTCGGGTCACGTTGGGTTCTCGCTGGAAAGTTATTGGATTGGGATAATTTTACCTGAGTGCCAGGGGGGTGACGGTCAGGCGTGACTCGCCGCCGTCTTCGACCAAGCAGATGGTAGCCGGCTGGCGGGCTAGGTCGGCCGGGACGCCGGATTCGAAGGTGCGGTAGAGCCCGGCCACGGAAACCAGTTCGGCCTCCAGGCTGGTGGTGAAAATGCGAGCATGCTTGTCGCCGCTGGCCCCGGCCAGGGCACGGCCACGCAACGGGGCGTAAACGTGGATGTTGCCGTCGGCGATTACCTCGGCGCCGGCGCTGACCATGGCGGTGACGATCAGGTCGCTGCCCTTGGCGTAGAAGCGCTGGCCGGAGCGCAGCGGCTTGTCGAGGGTGACGGTACGGGGTGCGGGTTCCGGCAGGGGGGGCGGGGCTAATTCCTGAACCGGAGCCGGTGGTGTTTCGATGGCCGGTGGTACGCTGGGAGCGGGCTCGGATGCCTTGGCGCGCGATGGGCGGCTCAGCGCCTCAGCGCTGATTGCCGGCAGTCCGGCTTGTTCGGCGGCTGCGGCCAGTTCGGTCGGCAGGCCCAACGTTGCGGCGGCGTGCAGACCGGAAGCGCGCAATAACTGTCGGATGGCGGCCCAGTCGGTTGTCGCCGGCAGGTCCTTGGCCCCGCTGAAATCCAGCACGGCAAGGTCGTTTTCGAAAAAGTCCGGGCTGTTGCCAGTCAGTTCGTCCAGTGCGGCATGTAAAACGTCGATTTCGGTAGTACGCATCTGCGCCTGGATGATTTTGAGCGCGGTACCCTTGAATTGGATCGGTGAATCTTTGGCCATGCCTGCTGCTTGTGCTGCGAAAGGGGGCTAATTATCCCACAGGCGTGCATGTCGATGTTTTTCCGTGGATCAGTCGATATCTGTTTTGCAACGACGCGAATGGCTTGCTGGCGCCCCTTAGGGAGCTGAGCGACGGGTGTCGCCGAGCATAGCGCCCGGATTCAGCCAGCGTTCCAGTTCAGCCTCGCTCGCGTAGCCTAGAGCGAGAGCAGCTTCGCGCAGTGTCCTGTTTTTCTGGTGTGCCTGTTTGGCTACCTCGGCCGCCCGCTGGTAGCCGATATGCGGTACCAATGCGGTGACCAGCATCAGTGAGCGCTCTAGGTTTTCGGCGATGCGTTCCGGTTGGGCCTCGATGCCGCGGGCGCAATGCCGGTCAAAGCTGCGCATGCCGTCGGCGAGCAGGCGGATGCTTTGCAGGACATTGTGGGCAATCAGCGGCTTGAAGACGTTCAGCTCGAAATTGCCAGAAGCTCCCCCCAGTCCGATGGCCACGTCATTGCCGATGACTTGGCAACAAAGCATGGTCAGCGCTTCGCACTGGGTCGGATTGACCTTGCCCGGCATGATCGAGCTGCCCGGCTCGTTTTCCGGGATGCTCAGTTCGCCCAGCCCGGAACGCGGGCCGGAAGCCAGCCAGCGCACATCGTTGGCGATCTTCATCAGCGCGACGGCCAGGGTTTTCAGCGTGCCATGCACGGCGACCAGCGCGTCGTTGGCGGCCAGCGCGGCGAATTTGTTGGCGGCGCTGGTGAAGGGCAGGGCGCAATCGGCGGCGAGCACGGCTGCTACCCGGTCGCCGAAA
>JAGWUW010000526.1 GCA_028868235.1 Betaproteobacteria bacterium
GTCATGTGCAGCGAACCGGTGATGCGCGCGCCCTTGAGCGGCTGGGTCTTCGCGAATTCCTCGCGAATGGCCATCAGGCCCGGCATTTCGCCTTCGGCAATGTTGATTTCCTTGCGACCCCAGTCGGCAAGGTTGATGTCGGCGATGACGTAGTCTTTGAATTCAGCCACAGTAAGCTCCAAATAAACTGTGACGGGGAGGGGAAATGCGGCGTTCTTGCTCACCGGCGGCCCCCTGCGCCCGGCAGGGTTGATCAGTGAGCGCCGTTTTAAACCGAGCCTGGGAGCGATGTTGACCACTTCGCTCCTGCAGCGCCCCTCGGTAGGTTGCGGATTATAAACCGTTTTCGGGCTGGACTTCAGCCTTTGTCGCCAGCCCAGTATTGGTCGATATCCTTGATACCCCACTTGGTGGCATCTTCACGGCCGGCGATTTTTTCCGGGCTGCGGGCGAGGTCGACGATTTCCGGCTTGATGTAGGCCTGAGATTTGGTCGAGAAAAAGACCTTGACCTTGGGCTTCAGCAGCGATTGTTCGCCTTGCTCGATGACGACGCCGAGCTTGCCCGAGGCCAGTTTGACCAGCGAGCCGATGGGATAGATGCCCAGGCTCTTGACGAAGGCCTGGAAAACGCCCGGATCGAAGTGCCCCTTCCATTCGGCCATGCGTTTGATCGACTCAGCCGGATCCCAGCCTGCCTTGTACGGTCGGTTGGAGGTCACCGCATCATAGACATCGCAGACGGCACCCATCTTGGCGTACAGGCTCATCGTGTTGCCATTAAGGCCCTTGGGGTAACCGCTGCCGTCGACTTTCTCATGGTGATGCAGGCAGACGTCCAGAGCCATCTCGGAGACGCCGCGGCCTTCGAGCAGCAGCTTGTGGCCTTCTGCCGGGTGCGTCTTGACCAGGTCGAATTCCTCGTCGGTCAGTTTGCCCGGTTTGTTGAGCACTTCCAGCGGGATCATCGCCTTGCCCAGATCGTGCAGCAGCCCCGCCATGCCGGCTTCGCGCACCTCTCGTTCGTCAAGGTCGAGCTGGCGGGCGAGGGCGATCATCAGGGCGCAGACGGCGACGGAATGCATGAAGGTGTAGTCGTCGGCAGTCTTCAGGCGGGCCAGGCTGATCAGGGCACCGGGATTGCGCATCACCGAGTTCGAAATTTCCTCGACCAGCGGAACCGCGGCCTCAGCCTCGATGGCCTTGCCCATGCGCGCTTCCTGGAACATCGAGACGACCGCCTCCTTGCCTTTGGCGACGATTTTCGAGGCGCGCTTTATTTCGTCGGTGAAAGAGGTCTTTTCCTGGACGACGGGGGGCTCCGGTGGAAGTTCCTCTGCCGTTATCGGTTCCGGGGAGCCCGGAGCGGTCGCTGCTTCACAATCAATTCCCTTGCTGATGTCGATCCACACCTCACGGATGACGCTTTCGCGGATCAGGGTGAGATCGTTGGCGTCGGCAAGCACGAACTTCGTGCGCCAGAACGGGTGATCCAGCCAGGCGCCACAGAAGGCCTGCAAATGCATGCCGAGGCGCAGCTTTTCGACAGGGATTTTCTTCAGCATATTTGTCGATTTTAACAAAAAAGGAGCCTTGCGGCTCCTTTTTTGTTGCGTCGGTATAGGGGGATTACAGGCCGGCGTCACCGCGCAGCAGGGCCGCCCGGTCGGTTGCTTCCCAGGTGAATTCCGGCTCGTCGCGGCCGAAATGGCCGTAGGCGGCGGTCTTCTGGTAGATCGGACGCAACAGATCCAACATGTTGACGATGCCCTTCGGACGCAGGTCGAAGTGTTTCTTGATCAGCGCGGTCAGGGTTTCGTTGCTGACCTTGCCGGTGCCGAAGGTGTCGACCATGACCGAGGTCGGTTCGGCGACGCCGATGGCGTAGGAAACCTGA
>JAGWUW010000063.1 GCA_028868235.1 Betaproteobacteria bacterium
GACAGGTCAAGCCGGCTACCGGTTTCGGTCAGCACAGCACTAAACGGCAAGCGAGCCTTCAATGCCGCCTGCATGGCAGCACGATCAGGTTCACCAGAGGACAGCGCAGCAACCAGGATACCAACCTCTTCAAGCATCTCGCGGATAGCAGCAACGCGGTGAGCCCGTTCCGCGACGTCATTCAGTGTCACGTCGACGAGGGACGGATCCTCGGCGATCCGGTGGTCATCTTCATCAACCCGTCCGCCCGGAAATACCAGCGCATTGGGCGCAAAACGCATCTCAGGCGATCGCTGGATCATCAGGTGCCGCGCTGATTGGCCATGGCTTTCCGAATAAAGGATCAGCGTCGCCGCAGGGATTCCCGGGCCCGGATCGTCCGCATCGCTTTCAAGTGCCATCTGGATATTCCCCCGCGTTGAATTTGCGGCTCCAAGCATAAACCAAGCGCCACGACGATTCCTTTGAGAAGTTGCGAATGCGGCAACTTCCACATTCGCGTTGGATGTAAACAACCGACTTTCGCATGGAGGTTTTTGTTTTGGCGGCAAGGATGATGGCCTAAGCCTTGTCCGCAAGAGACAGAGGACAAGTCCGGAAGGGGGCAGTGATGCTGGATACTAGCGCGCGACAAGGCTTTGATGAGAGCCACGAGCAGTTCCGTGACACCGTACGAAAATTCCTCGCGAGGGAAGCAGCGCCTTATCTCGACAAGTGGGAAGAAGAAGGGATCACAAGCGCAGCATTCTGGCGCGACGCCGGTGCAGCGGGCCTTCTCTGCGCGAGCATGCCGGAAGCCTACGGTGGTGTAGGGCTCGATATCAGCTACGATCTTATCCTGCTGGAAGAGATTGGCTATCTAAACTGCCCAGTAGGCGTCAGCCTGCAGTCCCTGATCACAGCTCCCTATCTGCTCAACTACGGTTCGGACGAACTCAAGGCGCGCTATCTTCCCGGCATGATCAGCGGCGAGATAATCACAGCCCTTGGAATGACGGAGCCCGGGGGCGGGTCCGACGTTAAGAACCTGCGAACCACGGCCCGCCGCGACGGCGATCACTATGTGGTAAACGGGAGCAAGCTTTATATTTCCAACGGCCTGCTTTCGAATCTGGTCTTCCTTGCAGTCCGCACTGGCGAAGAAGGTTCCCGAGGCGTTTCGCTCTTGCTGGTCGATACTGACACTCCAGGATTCGAGCGCGGACGAAACCTCGACAAGATCGGCCTGCACGGCGCAGATACATCGGAAATGTTCTTCCATGATGTGCGAGTGCCGGTGTCTAACCTGCTCGGCGAAGAGGGCATGGGCTTCCGCTACATGATGTCTGAGCTTGGTCAGGAACGGTTGTCGCTTTCGAGCGTCTCACAGGCACAGGCGCAGCGCGCATTCGACGAGGCGGTCGCGTTCGTGAAAGATCGCAAGGCGTTTGGTCAGCCCATCTTCGAGTTCCAGAACACCAGATTTACCCTCGCAGACATGGCTGCCCGGCTTCAGGCCGGCTGGGCTCACCTGGATTGGGCGCGCGCGCGCCACCTTCAGGGCAAGCTCTCATCGGAAGAAGCGGCCGCGTCGAAGCTATGGCATTCCGAGAACGTTTGGCACATCGTCGATGCAGCATTGCAACTGCATGGCGGAGCTGGCTACATGAATGAATATCCGATCGCCCGACTTTGGCGCGATACCCGTATCCATCGGATTCATGGCGGCACTTCGGAGATTATGAAAGAAGTGATCAGTCGCAAGATCTGATTTGTAGTCCTGGCACCAAGGTTGCCCGGCAATGGCCATGAAACAAAGGCAAGACATGTCCAAACTCATCGATGTTCATTCCCATGTCTCGCCGCTCAATTTTCCTGCGGCACCAAACACAGCAGTAGCGACTCGCTGGCCATGCATGCAGTGCCAGTCTTCTGTCGAAGGCACGCTGATGATTGGCGAGACCCCCTTTCGCAAGCTTGACGCGCGCTCATGGGATGTCTCTAGGCGGATCGAGGATATGGACCGTAACGGCATTGATATCCAAGTGCTTTCGCCCATGCCCGAACTGCTGTCCTACTGGCTCGACCTTACCGATGCGCAGGTGATCTGCGATGCGGTTAACCACCAGATAGCCAGCCTGGTTGCGAGTGCTCCCGCGCGCTTCCGCGGCCTCGGCTCGGTACCCATGCAGAGCCCCGAAGCAGCGGCGCGCATGTTGCCAAGGCTAAAACAGGAGTTCGGCCTGAAAGGCGTCGAGATCGGCAGCAATATCAACGGAAAACTGCTGGGTGAGGGCGATTTCGATCCGTTCTGGGCTGCAGCGGAAGCCGAAGGAATGGCCATTTTCGTTCACGCCCTGCATCCCGTAGCGGCAAAGACACTTGGCTCCAACCAGACCTTCACGGGCTTTGCGCTGTTTCCGGTCGATACGGGAATGACCGCTTCCTCGATCATCATGAACGGCGTGCTCGACAGATTCCCTCGCCTTCGGATCGGCTTCAGCCACGGCGGCGGCACGCTCGGTGCATCGATAGGCCGCCTGCAACTCGGCTGGAAAA
The DNA here is from genome assembly GCA_028868235.1 of Betaproteobacteria bacterium. Taxonomy (GTDB): domain Bacteria; phylum Pseudomonadota; class Gammaproteobacteria; order Burkholderiales; family Rhodocyclaceae; genus Azonexus. The sequence goes on from JAGWUW010000063.1 coordinate 2,539, forward strand.
TGTTCAAGGCTGCAGAGGGGAATTCACTCGCCCCGGCTGAGCAGGCGCGACGGTTCTTCTACGATTCCAATGTTTACGATTCCGACTACCTGGCCTATTTGGCTACAACCCTTGCGCCGGGGCAGGTCTTTGCCGGGACTGATTACCCTTATCAGATCATGCAGGACGACCCCGCTCGCTGGATCCGGGACATGGCATTGCCCGCCGGCATAGAGCGCAGCATTTGCTCTGGCGCGGCCGGGCGATTTCTCGCGGAAGCGTTCTGACCCCCCCTCCACACTCGCCTAAAGCAGCCGTGGTGAGCCGAGGCCCCAGCGGCCAAGCATTGCCTCGCCGGACTCGGTAGGTCCTATCGCGCCAGGCGTGCGCGAAAAGCGCGGTGCAGGCGCTTGCTGGACGATTCCCGCATGCAGCGCATAGCAGGTGCGGGCCTCGACCTGTCGGTGTGATGGAGTCTCGTGGAACTCCAGCACCGGGGCGGCACAGGCATCCCTGTCTTCCAAGATGTCGGTCCACTCGTCGCGGGTTTTGGTGAGGAAGATCAATGCCATCGCTGCGGAGCGTTCCGCCCAGACCGATTGGTCGTGCTGGTCATCCATCCATTCCAGTGGTGCGCCGATGCCTTCCAGCAGTGCCTGGTAGAACTGGGGTTCGACCGCCGCGACGGCAATCTCCTTCCCGTCTTTGCACATGTAAACCCGATAGTAGTTCGAAGCGCCGGCAAGAATATTGTCCCCGCGTTCAAGGGACAGGCTGCCCCTTGCAACGTGTCCGGTAGCACCGGCAAACAAGGTTGCCACACCATCAATGATCGCCGCGTCGACTACCTGCCCACGGCCCGACCGCTCACGTTCCCAAAGAGCCGCAAGGATGCCGCAAACCAGCAACATTGATCCCCCACCGAAATCGGCGACAAGGTTCATTGGCGGCACCGGCAATTCGTCTTTCCGGGCAAAGGCGTGAAGCGCGCCGGTAATGGCGAGATAGCTGAGGTCATGCCCTGCCCGTGCGGCAAGCGGTCCTTCCTGTCCCCAGCCCGTCATGCGCCCATAGATAAGGCGCGGATTGGCGGCCATAGCTTCATCCGGGCCCAGCCCCAGGCGCTCCATCACGCCGGGCCGGTTTCCTTCGATCAGGACATCGGCATGGCTGACGATTTCCAGCGCCCGGACAGTATTTTGCGGCTGGCGCAAGTCCAGGACGAGCTTGGCCCGACCCCGCTCGGTGATTGGATTGATCGTGAACTCCGCCGGGTTTGGCCGCTCGATCCGCAACACCTCGGCCCCCAGGTCCGACAGCATCATGGCGCAATGTGGACCAGGCCCCATCCCGGCGAATTCCACGCAGCGCAATCCGGCAAGCGGTCCGTTCCGGCGTATCAATTCCATAGCCCTGTTCCCTGGATAGCGCCGATCTATAGACAGATAGTCACACGCCGTCTTGGCGGAGCGCGGTGAGCTTCGAAGCCTCTGGATATGCGTCAATGCAAGCCTTCCGGGCACCGTGGCGCGGGTCCTGCTTGCACGATCATGGCGCAGCCGTTGACATTGACAATGTCGAATGGCTACCGCTGCTTGGGGCGCGGCCGCGCCGAAGTGGTTTTGGCGGTCCCAAGGAGGGCCAGCCCTTCCCTCACCTGATCCCGGCTAGCGATCCCGATCGCACCCTTGTCATTTCGACTTGGCGGCAGCAAGCGCTGCGCTATCGCCAGTCCGACGACCATAACCCATTGCATGTCGACCCGGCGGCCGAGCGGGCGGTCGGCTTTCCCGAGCCGATCCTTCACGGCTTGTGCACTTACGGCATCTGCCAGCGGGCCGTGCTTGGCGAGTACGCGAACATCGCGCCAGACAGTATCCAAGAGATCGGAGTCCGGTTTGCAAATGTCGTTTTCCCGGGAGAATCGATCCGCATCGACCTGTGGCAAGATGGCAGCGTGATTTCGTTCGAGGCATTTGTTGACGAGCGGAACGTAAAGGTGATTGGCAGCGGCAGGGCCGTTTTACGTTGAACGGTGGGCCTCTCAAATTCTGCTGGATAGCCGTTAAACGAAACGCCGCCGCTCCAAACCCTCCCACGCGGTTGCATGCGCTTGCCGTACCAGTAGAGCGTCTTCGTGCACAATTCACACCACCAGCCTATGCTCGCGCTCGCGCTTCGAGCCGTAGCGTCATTCCTGATCGCGACGCTTTTCATGCTGGTAAAGCTGGCAGGTCAGCGAGGCGTTGCCCTGCCGGAATTGCTCTTCTGGCTCCAGTTCATCTCGCTGCCAATCCTGCTCGCCTGGTTCGCTGCCCGTCGGGATCTCCGCAGCCTGGCAACTGCCCAGATCGGCGGTCATATCGGTCGCGCGCTGGTCGGGATGACCAGCATCGCGCTCTCTTTCAGCGCATCGCAAATGCTGTCCCTGTCCGATTTCACCGCGCTTACCTTCACCGCTCCATTGTTTGCCGTCATGTTTTCAGCCCTTATCCTACGCGAACATGTGGGCTGGTGGCGATGGGGCGCAGTTGTTTGCGGAATCATCGGAGTGATCATCATCGCCCGACCCGGCAGCGCAGCCATACCGGTAATCGGCGGCATCTGCGCCCTACTCGCGGCGATGACCTCTGCAGTCACTAGCTTCCAGATGCGCCACCTGGGTCGAACCGACCCTCCTGTGCGGACGGTATTCTGGTATGCCCTGCTCGGGAGCAGTCTGACTGCCGGATTCCTGCCGTTTTTCACACATGGGCATGATGCCGCTACCTGGACGCTGTTGCTAGCCATCGGCATTGTCGGTGCCTTGGTGCAGTTCACCCTAGCTGCCTCGCTCAGACACGGCTCGGTAGCGAGTGTCATAGTCGTCGACTCAACCCAATTGCTGTGGGCCGCGGCATATGGATGGGCCATCTGGAAGCAACTGCCGATGCCGACCCTGTGGTTGGGGGCACCCTTGGTCCTCCTGGCTGGAGCCGTCATTGCGTGGCGTGAGCACAGGCTGTCTAGAACTACGCCGGTAAATGCACCGCAAGGTGCCCCCTCGGCTTGCCTGTCACAAGACGGCGAACCCGCCTCACCGCGGGTTTTCTGAGCCGGCAACGGCGAGGATAAGAGAGCCGCCCTATTTTTGCTATTCCGTTTTAGTCGGCAGATGTCTAGGGACGCTGATTAATCGGGCGCGTAGCACCGCAGCCCTGCAATCGGAATTTACAATATATGGCCACGTCTGCAGTTGCAGGTCAGGATCACGCAGACCGCACCAACACCCGCAGAAACATCAAGGTTGCCGCCCGCAGGCTGTTCGCCGAACGAGGGCTAGAGGCCGTCACGGTGCGGGAAATCGTCGCGGCAGCGGGCGCCAGGAACGGCGGATCCCTGAATTACTATTTCAAATCCAAGGAAGGGCTGATCCTTGAACTGATCAATGACATTTTTAATGACTTGAGCAGAGTCTGGCTAGATAACTTGTCCGAACTAAACAAGAATGGCGGGGCGCGCTCGGCAAGAGATATCGTGGACATCATTGTTCGCGGCCATAACACGGAAGATATTTCCGACCCCGCACCTACCATGAACCGTTTTATAGCCACCGTGCTCTTTAATCGGCGCAAGGCGCTTAGCGATTACCTGGATCAGATGAACATGCAGGTTTACAAGCACCTGTTGGAAAAGATCGTCGAACTCTACCCCAACCTCCCGGCTCAGGTAATGCGACAGCGACTGGTGTTTTTCTCCTGGTACGTGGTCGCGGTTCAGGCAGCCTATGAAACTTGGCGGGCGTCGCGCAAGCGGGGGGATCTGTGGACCCAGCCAGATCCGCTCGTTCATCTGGTAGATACAGCGACAGCGCTGCTGGAAACCGGCTTGCCGGAAATGACAGTGAGCAGTGACTTTGGTCGACCCGGCTAAAACGGCCAGCATCGCGCCGTAGCAATAAGGCGAACTTCGCGCTGGTCAGGCTATTCCGCGGCGATCGCGGTCATCGTCGTCTGTCCTCTTGCTGGCCGGTGGTCGATTACCCATCTGACTGACCGACGCATCGGCTCGATGCCGTCGTGTGGCAGACCCGCCGGGTTGGTATTGAATTCCTGGTAGACGCCGGCCGGATCCCCTCCCGACAACGGCACGAACTGTTGAACACCGGCAAGCGCGAAGGGGGCGATCACGCGATCACGCATCGATTCCGGATAAATCCCGACGTTCTGGGTAGTATCGTCACACCACTTGATTGCATCGAACAAGTCCGCGACCGGGACCAGGTTCACCATGCGATTGTTGAGCTGTTCGTAGAAGTCGACACGGTCCGGGAAGCGCGAAATGACTACGCCGCCTTCCACCGTGTTACCGATCACGGTATAGAAGTCTTCCTCCATCGCTGCGGACTTCAGCTCAGCCTCAAGCTCGAGGTTGAGAGCATCGGCGGGTGTCGAGAAGAACGCAGGCAGAGTCCCGTAAGCTGCGGCAATACGCCGTCCAAGGTCCTCGACCTTGGCAAGGCTGTCCTCGTCCTCGCCGCACTCGACATAGACCAAGCGTGTGTTGACACAGGCAGTCTGGTTCATCAACCCGGACATGACGGCAATACCGGTGGCCGCTTCGTTCATTGCCGCCTCACTCTCCAGCGCCTCGGCTCCGATCAGCGAGACCGAGAACTTGGGATTGTGCGCGATCAGGTCAAGGCCGGGCTGGAGAAACTTCTGGATGTGCTTGACCGAGCTCATCCCGCCCCAGGCAGTAATCTTGTCTATCCGTGTGGTGCGAACGATTTGCTGCTCCATCGCCTCGTCCCCGCCCTTCCAATAGGCGACGGCAATGTGCCTCGTCACCGGGTGCGAGGCGTCGAGTTCGATCATGGTGCGGGCTATGGCGCTGGCAGTCAGTGGATCGTTGGAAGGCGACTTGATCAGGATGTCGGACTTGGTCAAAGCACCGCCAATAATAGTCGTCGCTGCAACAACCGGGACGTTGCCAGCGGTAATGTGGAGCTGGCGTGTGCCGACAGCACGAATGCGATGACGTCCTTCCAAATTTTCACGTGGCACCCAGCCATCCAAATAGGCGCTGCCAATAGTCTGTTCGACCCGTTCGCTCAGAACGGCACCATCAAACATCGCCGGCAGACGTTCGTAAACCGACCGGAGAATCGGCTCGGAAAGCCCGCCAGCGAGCAGTCCAAGCTCAAAGCTTTCCTGGAAAAAGGCGTTGTCCTCGAGCCGCAGCCTCTTGCCGACCTCCACCAGAAATTCGATGATCTGACTGGTGGGCGTCTCCATCAGGTCGCTTAGCAGCACCGGATTGCCCAGTACGAGGTCGTGGATGTGTCGATGCGGATCGGGCGAGCGGAATTGAGCTCCCCCGCGACCGTAGAACAGTTCCGAATCCTCCCCCTCGGGCCGGATGATGCGACCGCGGGCGACGATAGGAATTTCGCGGATCTCTGTCATCGTCTCAGCCCTCCGACACAAACGCGAGGAAGTCGTCATAGGCCTTGGCGGTGCCGGCACAGGTAATCTTGTCGTCGCCGCCGTCCTTGTCGGCATAGCGCGAAATGGTCGGGCCGACGAAGGGCTGCTTCCAGCCGCAGCCACAGTCCTCTTCCCAATGTATCGTAACCTCGTCGCCAGAGATGAACCCGCCCCAATAGGTCTGTGCGAGCAGGTCGAAGAAGCCGAACCGGCCGGTTTGCTTGCCCTCGCGTGGCAATGGCTTCATCTCAGCGTCGAACAGCACGGGCACGATCATAGGCATGATATGGTAGTTGCCGTGACTGCAGCGCGGCGACTGCGAGATCACTTCTGACATGCCGTAACATGTCCCAAGTTTTTCGATCCCGAAGAATTCGCAGACATAGGCTTCCCAATCCGGCAGATCGTGCTTGAAGCCTTTCAGCCCTCCGCCATAAAAGGCGATCGAGCCCGGCGCGAATGAGGGCTTAACGCCTTTGGCCGAACCATCGAGCGCGGTTCGCAAAAGATCGCCGCCAAGACCGGAAATCTTGACACGTTTGCCGCGGCAACCTTCGAACAGCGCCTTGAACCAATCGGCTAGATCCTGCGGGCGGCGCCTTGCCAACGCGATCATTTCCTGTCGGGCCGACAGCAGTGCCGGATCCAGTCCCAACCGATCCAACTCACCACGATCCTCTGCGGCTTGCATGCGGCCAGCAAGTGACATTAGGTCGGCCGACATGTGCGTCTGGTAGAGCGTGTGATAATGCTCGACTCCGCCGGCAGCCAAAGTATTGAACATCATTGGCACCTTGAGCGCGGTCTGGTGCCCTCCACGATAGGACGGTGAAAAGGTCTCGACCTTGTCCACGTAAGGGTCAACCCCCAGACTGGCGTGCAGTGCGAGCATGTAGCTTCGTTCCCAAGCCGGATATTCGATTTGTGAGCGCGGTATGAAGCTGAGCTTGCCAGTGGTGCCAGACGAGGTGGTTACAAGCATCCCGAATTCGTCAAGGCGGTCGAGCCAAGCCTCAATCGTAGGCAGCCCCTCCAAATCCATACCAGAAAGGTCATGCGTGGTCAGTCGGCCGAGCCAGGCATGAAGCTTCGGAATGTTGCGGGTTTCGATCAGCGACAGTGGATAGTTCTTGAAGACACGATGATCGAACATGAGCGGCAGGGCATCCTCGATGCCGTCGATCCTGGTGACTGCTTCTTTCGATGCCAGCTTGTCCAACGCCGGAAGCAAGCCGTTCATCTGCTGGAACCGCAGGCAGAGGGCCTCGGTCTGTGGCTCGAGACAATCTCTCCAACTCATCGCATAGAGTGCGTCGAAGCCCAGCTCCGGCCAGAACTCAGGATGGGCTGGGTCAAGCGCGATCCCTGTCGCGGTCACAGCTTGAGCCATAGTCACTCTCCCAAGATTTTGTTGATCACTTTCTTAGCACGACTGCGCGGCGCACATCAATGCGCTTCATCAGCCGCAAAGGAAGATAATCAGCCGAATTCTTCCAGCAGACTGTCCAGCAGCGTTTTGACCTCCTCATGACCTTCGGTCATGCCCAGTGCTGCTTCCCTCGCCATAACCAGCGAGACACTGTGGAGGATGAACGCTAGAGCAACCGGAGTTGCGGGTGATATGTCGATTCCGCGTGCGCCGGCATCCTGGGCAATAATTGCCGAAATCAGCTTTCGCGCCTTGGCTAGATATCCATTGTACACCTCGCGAACTCGCTCGTTGTGGCTGGCCAAGGATACGAAGGCGAATGACATTCTTGCGTCGAGCCCCTGATTGAGCTCTTTCCAGATTGC
>JAGWUW010000527.1 GCA_028868235.1 Betaproteobacteria bacterium
TCCTTGCCGACCTGCGGGCCGACGAATTCGACACGCGAAAGGGTGGCACCCGGGGCGTCAGCCTCTAGCGCCTTCATCACCGTTTCGCCGAGTTGCGAAGTGTTCTGCTCGCCCTTGAGCGGCAGGCGGATCATAACGTCCTGCGAGGAACCAAAGTTTTGCACCGAGTAGTCGGAAAACCCCGATTTACTGAGCGAGCCGCGGATTTTCTCGAGGTCGGCTGCCTGCTGGTACTTGACCTCGACCAGCGTGCCGCCAGTGAATTCAACCGACAGGTGCAGGCCCTTGGTGAACAGGAAGATCACGGCCAGGACGAAGGTGATGAGCGAGATGACATTAAACGTCAGCGCATGGCGCATGAACGGAATGTCTTTTTTGATGCGGAAAAATTCCATGTCGGTGCTTCCTTATTTCTGGGCGCCGGCGGCGACACCAGGTTTCCAAACCTGGCCAATGGCAACCTTGGTCAACTTCTTCTGGCGGCCGTAGATCAGATTGACCAGGGCGCGAGAGACGACCACCGACGAGAAAATCGAGGTCAGGATGCCCAGGCAGTGAACCACGGCGAAACCGCGCACCGGGCCGGAGCCGAAGATGAGCAGGGCGAGGCCGGCGATCAGCGTGGTGATGTTGGAGTCCAGGATGGTTCCAAAAGCGCGCTCGTAACCTTCTGAAATGGCGGCCTGCGGCGGCATGCCTGCGCGCAGTTCCTCGCGCACCCGTTCGTTGATCAGCACATTGGCATCGATAGCCATACCCAGCGTCAACGCGATGGCGGCGATGCCGGGCAGGGTCAGCGTGGCCTGCAACAGCGACAGGATAGCGACCAGGAACAGCAGGTTGGAGGCCAGGGCTAGCACCGAGACCACACCAAACATCTGGTAGTAGAGGATCATGAACACGGCGATGGCGGCGAAGCCCCACATTGTCGAGTGGAAGCCCTTCTGGATGTTCTCGGCGCCGAGCGATGGTCCAATGGTGCGTTCCTCGATGATGTCCATCGGTGCGGCCAGCGAGCCGGCGCGCAGCAGCAGGGCGGTATCGTTGGCTTCGGAGGTGGTCATCCGCCCGGAAATCTGCACGCGACCACCGCCGATTTCGGTACGGATGACCGGGGCGGTGATGACTTCTCCCTTGCCTTTCTCGATGAGCAGGATGGCCATGCGCTTGCCGACGTTCTCGCGGGTGATGTCCTTGAAGATGCGGGCGCCGGCCGAGTCGAGGTTAAGGTGTACAGCGGGTTCCTGCGTCTGGTTGTCGAAGCCGGGCTGGGCATCGTTGAGGCGGTCCCCGGTCAGCACGACCTGCTTCTTGACCAGCAGCGGCTGACCGCCGCGTTCGGTATAGAGCTCGGTACCGAAGGGCGGGTTACCGGCCAGCGCCGCGTCGAGCGCACCCGGAGTGTCATCAACCATGCGGATTTCCAGGGTCGCGGTACGGCCGAGGATATCCTTGGCTTTGGCCGTATCCTGCACGCCCGGTAGTTGGACGACGATGCGGTCGGCACCCTGCTGCTGGATAACCGGCTCGGCGACGCCAAGTTCGTTGATCCGGTTATGCAGGGTGGTGATGTTTTGCTTCAGGGCGAATTCGCCAATCTTCTGCTGGGCCTGCGGCTTCAGCGTGGCAACCAGGCGCGGCTCGCTGGCGTCGCCGGCTTCGCTGACCAGTAGGTCGGGCTGGCTGTCGGAAATGGCAATACGCGCCTTGCTTTGTGTGTCGGAATCGCGGAACTTGATAACGATGCGGTCACCTTCGCGATTGACGCCGCCGTGGCGCAGGCCCTTGTCGCGCAGGATGGTACGGATGTCGGCCGACGTCGAGTCGAGGCGCTTGGTCTGCGCGCCCTTCATGTCCACCTGGAGCAGGAAGTGCACGCCGCCGCGCAGGTC
>JAGWUW010000528.1 GCA_028868235.1 Betaproteobacteria bacterium
GTATGGACCGGCAATCGGCCCTGCATTTCGGCGTGGGCCTCTCTTTCTTTTCGGTGCTGACACTGGGCGTTGCGACCAACTGGTTCGCCGCCGCGATCCTTGCCGCATCGATCCTGTTTTACGTCCTCATCTACACCGTCTGGCTCAAGCGCCGGACGCCGCAGAACATCGTCATCGGTGGGGCTGCCGGGGCCTTTCCGCCGATGATCGGCTGGGCCGCCGTGACGGGCGACATGAGCCTACTCCCGGTGCTGCTGTTCGGCATCATCTTCTTGTGGACGCCGCCCCATTTCTGGGCGCTCGCGCTCTTTGTGAAGACCGATTACGCCAATGCGGGCGTGCCGATGCTGCCCGTCGTCGCAGGTGAGCGGACCACGCGCACGCAGGTTTTCCTCTACACGCTGCCGATGGTCGCCTGCGCCATCGCGCCCTTCGCGCTTGGGATGCTGGGCAACATCTATGGCACCTCGGCCATAGTGCTCTCGGCAGCGTTTCTGGTACTTGCGGCGCGGGTTGCCTTCCGCACCACGCGGGATGGCGATTCGATGGCGCCGGAAAAGGCCCTGTTCGCCTTTTCGATCGTCTATCTCTTTGTCCTCTTTGGGGCGGTCGCCGTTGACCGTATGGTATTGGCATGAGCGATCAGAACGACGAATTTAACCGCCGCCGACAGCAGCGGTCGATCGTGACGGCCGTGCTGCTGATTGGCATGTGCCTGCTTTTCTATTTCATCACACTGGCGAGGATCGGCTGATGAACGCGATCGTACGCACCGGAATGCTCGCAACGGGTCTGGCCGTCGCCATGGCCGGCGTCGGATATGCCAGCGTCCCGCTCTATCGTCTTTTCTGTCAGGTCACCGGCTTTGGCGGCACGACGCAAAAGGCAATTGGCCAGTCCGCGCCCGGCGCGGTGGCGGGCCGGACCATGTCGGTCCGCTTTGACGCCAATCACAGTTCCAGCCTTCCGTGGACGTTCCAGCAGGAAGTGAACCGCGAAGTGGTCAAGGTCGGTGAACAGGAAATCGCCTTCTTCGTGGCGAAGAACCTGTCCGACAAGCCGGTCACCGGCACCGCGACGTTCAACGTCACGCCCAACCAGGCAGGCAAATATTTCACCAAGATCCAGTGCTTCTGCTTCACCAAGCAGACGCTGCAGCCGGGGCAGGAGGTGCGCATGCCGGTGATCTATTACGTCGACCCTTCGATCCTTCAGGATGACGAGGCCAAGGCAGTAAAGCAGATCACGCTGAGTTACGTTTTTCACCAAGATATCGCTTCAGGTGAAAAGCTTGGTGCGAAGGGTCTGGACCGCGCCGCAACTGCGCGATAAGGGGCCGGTCAAATCGTTTTCCGGCGGGCGTTCCGCCAGCAGCTTCTAACAGGGACTAAGGACCGATCATGAGCGGGACCAAGAACCACGATTACCACATTCTGCCCACCGATCCGATGCCGCTGATCACCACGATCGGCGCGCTGACCTTCACCTCGGGCATGGTGCTGATGATGCACAAATCCGCCGGAGGGCACGTTGTGCCGTGGCTTGGGATGGCGATCCTGCTGGCCGGGATGTTCGAATGGTTCAGCAAGATCGTGCGCGAGGCGCATGCCGGTGATCACACCCCGGTGGTGCAGCTCCACCAGCGCTACGGGATGATCCTGTTCATCGCCTCGGAGGTGATGTTCTTCGTCGGCTGGTTCTGGGCGTTCTTCGATTTCTCGCTGTTCCCCAGCAAGATCGCCGAAGAGGTGATCGGCGGGCAGTGGCCGCCCAAGGCGATCGAGGCGGTTATCAACGCCTGGGATCTCCCGCTGCTCAACACGCTGATCCTGCTCTGCTCGGGCACCACGGTGACCTGGGCGCACCACGGGCTGATCCACGGCGATCGCGA
>JAGWUW010000529.1 GCA_028868235.1 Betaproteobacteria bacterium
CGGTGTACAGCGCGCCGGCATTGCCCGCCGCGTACTTGCCGCCGAAGGTATCGGCACAGATGGCAGGGAAGATCGAGAAGATTTCGCCCCAGCACATGAAGATCATGGCGGCAAAGAACACGAAGGCGATCGGGTTGTGGCCGAAATTCAGCAGACCGATGATGGACAGCGCTTCGCCAGTGAACACGATCAGCATGGTGTTCTCGCGACCGATGCGGTCAGAGATGAAGCCACACAGCGGACGGGTCAGACCGTTGGCGACGTTATCGATCGACAGGGTCATGGTCAGCAGCGGCAGGGTCGCACCGAACAGCGAAACCATCACCGAACCGTGGCCGAAGTCCTTCGAGATCGGGCCGATCTGGGCGGTAGCCATCAGGCCGCCAGCCGCAACGGCAACGAACATGGCGTAGATCAGCCAGAACACCGGGGTCTTGATCATCTGACCGGTCGACAGTTCGTTCTTGGCCTGCAGCGTGCGGGACACCGCCTTGGCGCCGACCGGCGGAATCGGCTTGACCAGCAGCATCGCGGCGACGAAGATGCAGACGCCCTGCAGCACGCCGAAATGGAAGAAGGTCGCCTGATAACCTTGCGCCTGAATCATATTGGCGATCGGAATCACGGTCACAGCGGCGCCGGCACCGAAACCGGCAGCGGTCAGGCCGGCAGCCAGACCGCGCTTGTCCGGAAACCACTTGAGCGCATTGCCGACGCAAGTGCCATACACGCAACCGGCGCCCACACCGGCGATCACAGCCGCGAAATACAGCATGGGCAGCGTATCAGCCTGCGCATCCAGCACCCAGGCCAGGCCGACCATGATGGCGCCTACGGCAACCACCGGACGCGGACCGAACTTGTCGACCAGCCAGCCTTCGATCGGCACCAGCCAGGTCTCGGTAATCACGAAGATCGAGAATGCGACCTGGATCGCCGCCTTGGTCCAGTCGGTGTGGGCCGCCTTCATCGGGTTGACGAAGAGGGTCCAGCCATACTGCAGATTGGCCACCATGGCCATGCAAAACACGCCGATGGCGAGCTGCACCCATCGGTTCTTGTATCCTGTTGCGGTTTGTTGACTTGTCGTCATGATTAACATCTCTCCTATGCGTCAGCCGAAGCTGGCGTAGTTGACCAAGGTCATGCGCAGCCACGCATGACGCTACGACTGCACGATATTTCCTGGCGCAGGGGAGCAACAAGTAACGAACGTAACGAAAAGGTAATTCTGAAACCGGCGTACGGCGGCCCGGAATGGCCATAAATTCGTGACTTTTGAGCCGATAATCGGATTGAATTCCCCAGTAAAGACGGGCATTAGAGGCTGACAAAATATCTGCTTATGCCGAAATCAGATTCGCTGTTTGATGCGGTGCTCCGTATCGACTTTTTCTGTCTGGGTTTGCGCAGTGACGCACGCAACCTGACTGAAATCACTTTTCTGCCTTTACAGGAGGAAGAAAAACCGCGCTCGGAAGCCGCTTTTGCTGCGGTACAGCAATTGCGGCAGTGGCTAGACCAGCCGGATTTTGTATTCACCCTGCCATTAGTCACTACCGGTAGCGCATTCCGCCAGCGCGTCTGGAAAGCGATCTCCGCCATAACCTGCGGTGAAACTCGAACTTATGGCGATTTGGCCGCCCAGCTCGGCAGTTCGGCACGCGCGGTCGGCGGGGCCTGCGGCGACAATCCCTTCCCCATCGTCGTGCCCTGTCATCGCGTGGTCGCCGCAACGCCGGGTTTCAATCGCGGCCTCGGCGGCTTCGCGCACAGCAGCGGCGGCCTGCATCTGGACATCAAACGCTGGCTGCTGGAGCGCGAGCGACACCATGGCTGATTCCGACCTCATCGACGAATTCGCCGACGCCCTGTGGCTCGCCGACGGC
>JAGWUW010000530.1 GCA_028868235.1 Betaproteobacteria bacterium
TTACGAGCTTCTCCCCAAGCTAAACCTGACTGCCGGAATCCGCTGGACCCAGGACGAGAAGACCTTCAACAATGCCAACCAGTACGTGGTCGAAGCCGGCTTCCTGACCGGGGCGCCCCTCAATCCCGATGGTTCGGGCCTCAAGAACGGCGATCCGCTTATGGGACCGCTCGGCACCAGCGCCACCGTGCGCGATCGCGCGTGGACGCCGATGGCCAGCCTGTCCTACCGCTGGAGCCCGGAAGTGCTGACTTACTTTTCCTATTCCAAGGGCTTCAAGGGCGGCGGCTTCACCCAGCGTGTGTTCCCGCCGTTCGCCTTCATTCCCTCGTTCCGGCCCGAAACCAGCGAGACTTTCGAAGCCGGCATCAAGTCCGATCTGTTTGATCGTCGTCTGCGCCTGAACCTCGCTGCCTTCACCAACAACTACAGCAACCTGCAGATCACGGTGAACGATCCGACGCTGGGCTTCGCGCCGATCATCCAGAACGCGGCCAAGGCGCGCATCCGCGGCTTCGAGGTGGAAGCCCTGATCGAACCAGTCGCCGGGCTGCGGATCGAAGGCTCGATGGGCTATCTCGATGCCAAGTATATGCAAGTGGACATCCGCGCGCTCAACGCCGGCGTTACCACTGCGAGTCATTTGCAGAACGCGCCCGAATGGACGCTCAGCGGAGCGTTATCCTATGCTTTCGACCTAGGTGGCATTGGCAAGCTGACCCCGCGGGTGGACTGGTCCTATCGCTCGACCGTCTACAACGATGCGGTCAACACTCCCCTGCTGGTCCAGAAGGGCTACCACCTGGTCAACCTGTCGCTGATGTATTCCGATCCGTCCGACCATTGGAAGCTGACCGCCGGGGTCAAGAACCTGACCAAGGCCGTCTACTTGGGCTCGGGCTATGCGGACTCGTTCGGCGGTATTGTCGAGGGTGTCTATGGCCGCCCGCGGGAGTGGTACCTGACGCTCGGGTACAAGTTCTGACCGCAGCCGGGAGAGCGCCCCTCCCCTCGCTCTCCCGGAATCAACCGGAGGCAGTCACGTGCTGGAAAATTCGCTGGAAACGAGAGTTCGGCGCCTGGAGGCCTTGCAAGCGGTAAACGAGCTGATTGTCGATCTGGGCAAGGCCTTCGATTCAGGGCCATCGGCAGAGGCGCTGCGCGGACTGTTCGTGCAGGATGCCGTGTTCAAGATCGACCGCTATGGCACGCTCGAAGGGTGCGATGCCATTGCCGAGGGTGTCGCCGGCAATGCCGAAACCGGCTTTCGCTGGACCATCCATTACCTGGTTTCGCCCATGATCGAACTCGATCCCAACCTGACCGTGGCCAAGGTCGAGTTCTGTCTTTGGGAAATCGCAACAGCCGCGAGCGGCAAGGCCTACTGGATCGGCGGCCGTTACGAGGGGGTGGCTATCGCGGGGCCGGACCGGTGGCGTTTCGCCGATCTCGAACTCAAGGCCGATATCATTTCCCACTATCCGCAGGGCTGGAAGCCCAAGCCTGAAAACCTCGCGGACGCATAGGCAAGCACCGCACGATCTGGAGAGAATGACGATGAATGACCTGTCCGGCACCGCTCCGCGGCCGGGAGCGGAAGCGTTCAGCCACCTTGGCCGCTCGGTCGAGGCGATCCGGTCCGAACTGGGCGTGGAGCCCGTGTCGGTACAGGCGATCCGCGATCCTGCCGTCTATGAGCTTGAGCGCGAGAAGATCTTCAGGCGCACCTGGCTGAAGGTGGCGACCGATCAGGAATTGCCGGAAAAGGGCGATTACAAGGTCAAGGAAATGCCGGTTGCCGATGCATCGGTCCTGATCGTGCGGGGCAAGGACGGCAAGGTGCGCGCCTTCCATAATGTCTGCACCCATCGCGGCAACAAAGTGGTGC
>JAGWUW010000531.1 GCA_028868235.1 Betaproteobacteria bacterium
TTGAAGTTCAATCCCAGAATATCCCGCTCCACTGGAAGTTTTCCTCGCAATATCTCTTTCCATTATGACGCTAATGGCCTTGTTCAGAATGTTGCCGCCCACCGTAATGCCGGCGAGGAACAATTCCGGCGCCTGACCGGCCCGAGCAACATTCAGATCGGCAACCTGTTGCGGCGTAAGCACTTCGCCCCAGCGTTCCGGACTAGTAGATAGGCCTGATTTGTACAAGACCTGGCTTAAGGCTCCCAAGTACCGGTAGTAGGCTTGGTTCGCTTCAATCTTCTCCTGCCACTGGGCCAGATTAGAAGCGTTGATCGTCGGTAACTTTTGATTGGCAAGGGATAGGTTATCTATCGATGCTTGCCGCGCTTCGTCCAGCAAAGTCGAACAAGCGCTGCTTGCGCCACTACTACAGGCAGTCTTCAAGTCCACATCGCGTTGCGTGGATAGTGCGTCCAGTTCTTTGACTCGTTGGCAGGCATTCTCATTACCCGCTTCGCAGGCTGCTTTCTTGTGGGCCTTCTCTATAATTTCATCGTGCTTCAGATAGTTATTCGCCACCTGATTGAGCGCGGCACTGCCGCCTGCCGTGCCGCCAACGGCTGCGCCAACAGCCGTGTCCGCCAGCGCAATTAGGGCGTCCTGAGTGGCCTTGGGCAGACCCATCGCCTTGATCTGTTCCGATATCTGCGGGATGGCCGCGGCGCTTGCGCCGGCACCGAGGGCGCCGTCCACCCCGCCCGTAAGCGCACCTGCCAAGGTATGCAGGGCTATGCGGTAGGCACCGCCCTCGTCCCATTTTTTGGCCTCTGCATCCAATGCATCAGCCTGCGCGTTATCCCCGGCTTTACGTGCGGCATCTGCTTGCTGTTTCAGCGCGTCCATTCGCTTGCCGGCAAGCGTGCCGATGTCGTTCGCCATCTGCTGCCCTGTCTGCGCCAGAATGCGTGCCGCCTGGGCGTCGGCCTGGGCCTTCTTGAGCTGTTGTTCGAGCTCAGCGGCTTGTTGTAGCGTCAGCGTATTCTTGAGCGACTGGTTGGCGGTCTTGGGGTCGCGGCTTTGGAGGGCGTCGGCGGTGGCCTGGCTTTGTGCGTCCTGTGCGGCATCGCCGCTGCCGGTGATCCGGATGTGTCCCGGACTGATGACGCTGACGGTCTGGCTTTGCTCGCTGCCGCTGGCGGGCATGCCGGCCTTGAGGGCTTTGTTGCCGAGAATGTTGCTTGAGAGATTATTGCCCGCTTGAGAGACCGGGTTGGGCATCTGGATGCCGCCACTGATGCCGAAACTGCCCGAGAGGGCCATGCTGTCGGCATGGCTGTCGGTGTTTTGGGTGTTGGTGAGGTCGCGACTGCTCAGGCTGGCGGTGACGAGGCGATTGTCGGCACTGTCGCCGGTGATCGCCGCGCCGATTAGATCGGTATGCTGGCCGACGCTGATGTCGAAGCCGCCCGTGCCTGCGGCAATGCCGCTCTGCCCTTGGGCGCTCTGGTAGTTGTGCTTGACGTTTTGATTGCTGGCATTGACGCTGGCGCTGCTGCTACCGTAGCAGATGGGCGGAATGCACAGGCTAATACCCCAGCCGCTGCTCTTCTGTTCGGTTTCATAGTTGCTGCGGTCCTGCAGGGTCTCGATGGACAGGTTGCGACCAACGTCCATCGTTACCTGATTGGCGGCGAGTTGGGCGCCGCGCAGGGTGGCATCCTGACCGCTCCTGACGTTCAGGCTGTCGGTCGCGGTGATGAGGGTGTTGTCCCAGGTCGTTTCGCTGCCGTTGGCGTGGCCCTTGCCGTTCTGCGCGCCGAGCTGGAAGCTGATGCCGTTTTGCTGGCCGAAGCCGAAGGTGACGCCAACGCTGGCGCTCGAGGATTTGTTGTCCGAATGG
>JAGWUW010000532.1 GCA_028868235.1 Betaproteobacteria bacterium
ATCCCGACCCCGGAGACGTTCGGCGATGTCAGCCTGTTCGTCAGCTATGCCTGGACGGACGCGCAGGAAACCGCGCCGTTCTCGACCGAGACCTTCCCGGACGGGACGATCAACGAACCCGGCGTGCGCCTGCCCAGCTACGGCCTGCTCAACGCCACGGTTGATTGGAAGAATGCGCTCAACAGCGGCCTTGATGTGTCGGTGTTCGGTACGAACCTGACCAACAAGGAATATGCCATCACCAACACGGGCACCTTCCAGACGATCGGCGCCCAGACCCAGATGTATGGCGAACCGCGCATGTACGGCATTCGTCTGAAGTACCACTTCGGCGGCTGATCAGCCGAAACAGCCGGAAGGCACGAAAAACGGGGGCCGGGCAGTCATGCCCGGCCCCTCTTTTTTGTCGGTGTCGATGTCGAGCCATCCTGGCGGAAATCGCCCACCCACGAAGTCGAGCCATGGCCGCGTGCGCCGGGGCAGGCGGGCGGAGTAGCCACATCCACGGTTGTGGCGATCTGATGCGATCACGTCTCTGCGCTGCATCAGTGGGTCAGGCTTACGCCGATCTGGTGACAAGGCTTTGGCGTGGGCGAGATCGCAGCCTGAGAGAGGGCGCAATTGTGCAGATTTGCGCCAGACAGGCGCGGTTTTCTTGCGTGTTGCAGGTCTCTCGGTCGGTAATTACGTTGTCGGATTTGCCATGACGGCGCGGGCGCAATATGGCTCGATCAGCCCTGTTCGGGCAATTGCAGTGTTATCTCGCGCAGATAGAGGCTCAGTTTTGGCAACACCAATCCTTTCCACCACGTCGAGAAGATCTCCGGGACGCCCGAGGGATCTTGCGCGGGAAAACGAAATCCTGAAGGTCACGCTGGGCATACTGAGCGAGGTCGGGTTTGCCGGGCTGACGGTTGACGCTGTCGTTGCAAAGGCAAAGGTCAGCAAGGCGACGATCTACCGGCGCTGGGCAACCAAGGAAGAGCTTGCGATCGCCGCTTTTGACCAATTGCCCCTGATCGAGATCGAGGAGCACGACGATCTCGAGGCTGAGATCCTGGCCTACGTCGAGCAATATCGGGATTTTGTGCAAACCACCCCGCTGAACAGCGTACTTCCGGCGCTGGTCAGTGAAGCGACGCACAACGAAGTGCTGTCCGAACGTCTGAAGGAAATCGTCGCCCGCCGCCGGGAAAGCGGCATCGAAATGATCCGGCGAGCGATCGCCCGCGGCGAACTGCCCGGGAATACCGATGCGGCTCTTGCGCAGGAACTGATCATCGGACCGATGCTGCACCGGTCGTTCTTCTCGCCGGAAAACATCACGAAGGACGATTTCCGCTATTTCGCCCGCATCATCATCGCCGGGTTCAAGGCGACGGCGGATCAGTCTTCCACACCGGCTTGATCACCATCTCGATGAAGCCGTTGAGGTGTTCGCCATAGGCCCTCCGGCAACGCTCCTCGATGACCGTGTAGTCCGACATCGATGCAAACAGCCTCTCGAGCATGAGCCGGGCGCTCGTCTGCGCCAGCGTGGCGCCGAGGCAGAAATGGGTGCCGGTGCCGAAACTCAGGTCTCCCGGGTTGCTGCGGTTCATGTCGAACGTATCGGCATTCTCGAAGCGCCTCTCGTCACGATTGGCCGAGGCGTAGATGAACAGCAGGTTATCACCCGCGGCAATCCTGGCGCCACTCAACTCGAAGTCGCGGGCAGCCCGGCGCGCCAGCATGTTGGTCGGCTGATCGTATCGGCAGGTTTCGCGAAAGGCCGCCATGGCCCGCGTGTTGTCCGCGAGAATCTGGGCTTTCTGCGCCGGATCGTGCGCCAGATAGTACAGGGCTCCAGCCACGGCCATCGGCGTGGTTTCGGAG
>JAGWUW010000533.1 GCA_028868235.1 Betaproteobacteria bacterium
GCCCTGACCCCACCGAAATAGCCAAGCTGACCGCACCGGAACGCGCTGACAAGATGCTGGAAATCCAAAAACAGCATCAGGAGGCCATGAGCAAACACGTTGCTGCGATGAAGGATTTCTACGCACAATTGACGCCGGAACAAAAGAAGGTATTTGACGAGCAGACGATGATGGGCAAGCGTGGCCAACGTGGCGGCATGCGCGGTCCCGGCCCACAAGGCCCGGCCAATCCGCAGCCAACCAACTAACTGCGGCTAGTTCCCACAGCCAAAGGCCGGTGGAATTCCCATCGGCCTTTTTTTCACGGGAGCCAAGACCGGGCCTGCTACGAATCGTTACGGACCCAGGAACCCCCGCAACGCTAAAATCGCGTACTCTCATTCCATGCTTGGCGCATCGTGCTCACTTCTACCCTTCGCACTCCCCTGACACTCGTCATCCTGATTAGTAGCGTACTCAGCGTGCCCGGCTGTACCAGTTTCGCCAGCAAACCGCCGGAACCTCCTGTTGCCACCGTCCAGAAGCCGAAAATCGGTCTCGCCCTCGGCGGTGGCGCAGCACGCGGCTTCGCCCATATCGGGGTGATCAAGATGCTCGAATCGCACGGCATTTACCCGGATTACGTGGTTGGCACCAGCGCCGGCGCTGTGGTCGGTTCGCTCTATGCCGCTGGCTACGACGCGTTCGCCATGCAGAAGATTGCCCAGCAACTCGATGAAAAGATCTTCGCCGACTGGACGCTGGGCGGACGTGGCCTACTCAAGGGCGAGGCGCTGCAGGACTTCATCAACCAGCACCTCAACAAGCGTCCGATCGAACGTCTGAACCGCCCCTTCGCCACCGTCGCCACCGATCTCAACAGCGGCGAGCGCATCGTCTTCCGCACCGGCGACACCGGCATGGCGGTTCGCGCCTCGGCCGCCGTACCCGGCGTGTTCCAGCCGGCACAGTTTCGCGGCCACAGCTACGTCGATGGCGGGCTGACCAGCCCGGTACCTGTTCAGGCGGCCCGCGAGATGGGTGCCGACATCGTAATCGCCGTCGACATTTCAGCCAAGCCGGAAGGTCAGCCGATCGACAGCATGACCTCCATCATGTGGCAGACGACGACTATCATGGGCGGTGCCATCGCCGCCAACGAACTTAAAGGAGCCGACATCGTGATCAGGCCGAAGCTACCCTACGTCAAATCCTGGGATTTCACTGCCCGCAACGATGCCATGCTCGAAGGCGAACGTGCCGCCCAGGCCGCCCTGCCGGCCATCAAGCAGAAACTGCCGCATTGAACTGCTGGCAATCCCAAAGCGTCACAAATTTCTGACAAAATTCAGCCTTTAGACTCCACAGCAGATTCACCATGACCTACAAAGTTTTTGTCGATGGCCAGGAAGGGACAACCGGCCTGCAGATCAACGAATATCTCGCCCAGCGCAGCGATGTCGAAGTCCTCCGCATCGAGGCCGACAAGCGCAAGGATCTGGCCGAGCGCAAACGCCTGATCAATGCCTCCGACGTGACTTTCCTGTGCCTGCCGGACGAAGCAGCCAAGGAATCGGTCTCGCTGGTCGACAACCCCCACACCTGCGTCATCGACGCATCGACCGCGCATCGAGTCAATCCAGCATGGACCTTCGGACTGCCGGAACTGGCCAAGGACCAGCGCGCCAAGATCAAGACTTCCAAGCGCATCGCCAACCCTGGCTGCCACGCTACTGCCTTTATTCTGGCCCTGCGCCCGCTGGTGCAAGCCGGCCTGCTGCCAGCCGCCACGCAAATTGCCGCTAATTCCATCACCGGCTACTCCGGTGGCGGCAAATCAATGATCGCCGACTACCAGGCCGCCAGCAACGACACGGCCCGCCTCAAGGCGCC
>JAGWUW010000534.1 GCA_028868235.1 Betaproteobacteria bacterium
TTCGCCAAAGGTCTCGGCAAAGCTGCCGAGCGTTGTCTGCAGGTTGCGGTTCAGGCTTTCGTTGCTCTGCGTGTGCTCAGCCAGCGCGCCTTGCCAGGTAGCGGCAATCTGGGCGACGGCCTGGTCAAGGTGGCTGGTTACGCCGTCTAGCTGGGTCTGCACGGTGTCGAATAGCTTGTCGTGGAGACCGCGGGTTTCACCGGCGATGCCGTTCATGGTGGCTGTCACCACCGGTTGGATGGTTTCGGCAGCCAGGCGCGCGCTGTCCGTGAGGCTGGCTCTTAGCGACTGATCGACGGACTGTGCCAGTTCGACATAGATGCTCTTGGCCTCTTGGTGAAAGCTTTGCTGGCCGGCCAGCAGGTGGTCGCCGAGCTGGCGGTTCTGCTCGGCCATCTGGGTCATCAAGGCTTCGAGCTTACAGATCAGACCGGGGAGCATTTGGGCCTGCGACTGCAGCGCCTTGAAGGTTTCCTGGCGCTGGTGGGCAAGCGAGAGGTCGCGCAAGACGCTGGCGATCTTGCTATCGAGCAATTGCCCGACCACTAGGCGTTCGCGCCGGCATAGCGCCGAAATCAGGCCGAGCATGGCAGATGCGGCTACACCGGCCACCGAGGTGCCGAAGGCGACGCCTAGCCCTTTGACTGGGGCTGCCAGCGCGGAGCGGATGGTCTGCAGGTCGGTCGTGCTCTCCAAGGCCAGTACAGCACCGTTCAGTGTCACCACCATGCCGAGGAATGTGCCGAGCATGCCGAGCAGGACGAGCAGGCCGACCAGATAGGGCGTGATGCTGGGGCCGGGTAGGGCGACACGCTCGCCTTCGACGCGCAGGCGGACGGTGTTCTGCAGGACGAGGGGCACTTGTTGGAGCCACTCGCCGAGGTGGGCTAGGTCGTCCGGAATCTGACGTAAGGCATTTGCCAGTCCGGTGGTGTTGACGTGATAGCGGCGCATCTCGACGGCGCCGGCCAGGTACACGGCGGCGATGGCGCAAGAGACAGCAAAAGCGATACCGTGGCTACCAATATAGCCTACGGCAACCCAGATCACGGCCACAAGGCCGAGGAAGAAAGCGGAAATACTGATATTGCGGTTCATTGCTTGGTAACTTCGGTTGGTTCGCCCGGGGCGCCGAGGGCGGCGATCAGGCCGGCAACGGGTTTCAGGCGCAGTTCGAGTTCGGATAGTAGGACGGCCTGGACGTCGCGGCAGAAGGCCTCCAGCCAGCTGCCTGATTGTGTCCAGTGAGCGGGGTCGTCGCCAGCCGCATCGGTCAGAGAGTCCCTATGGTTCTGGTAGCGCTGTGCGAAGCGCCTGGCGAGCAGGACGGGGATCGTTGCCAGCAAGTTGCGCTCACGTGCAGCCAGAATCTTTTCGAAGCAGGCATCCACTTCCGCCAATTGGTGAAAGGGGGGGGCGCTGTCGGCCAAGGCTTTGCGCGCACTGGTCCGTAGCGCGCCGATGGCCGTGCTCATATCGCGTTGATGGGCGAGGTAGTATCGGTGATAAGGGGTGAAATCCGAGGCGCTTTCCGCTGTTGCTTGCGGTAAGGGAGCAGGGAAGCGGATACGGGCGGTTCCAGCGCTGAAAATACCATCGTTTAGGATGGATTCGGAGATGTTCCGGCGTACTCGGGCCAGTTGATCGTTCAATAGCCGAGTAGACGACTTGGCATTTATTTGAATAGCCGAACTCGCCCCTGCACTACTGTTCAGTGCCGAGTACAGTGCCAGTGCGTCCGTGAAATCCAGCCATTGCCCCAACCGTTCGCCGAGGTCATATTTGGGATCGATGGTGTCCGGGATCGTTTCGGACAGTATGCGAACGAGACCGGAGCGATTGAATGTGGCGTGCGAAAAACCACCTGTCAT
>JAGWUW010000535.1 GCA_028868235.1 Betaproteobacteria bacterium
ATCTGCCGCGCATTGCCGAAGCATTGAAAGTCCTTCCCAAGGTCGTGAACCTGGTGCTGGAAGAAGACGTGACGATGAAGAAAATGGTCTACCTCAAAGTGCAGATCATGGAATTCAAGAAGTCGGCACTGGAAAACCTGGGGGTGCAATGGGGTGCCTCTGCCGCTGGCCCCGGCATGGCGTTGGCGGGTGACCTGATCAACAACAGCCAGTTCCGCTATTCCTCGGGCACGATCGCCCCGAGCTTTCAAGTCAGCCCGACCGGTGGTGCGGCGTCTGCGCTGAGCATTCCGAACCAGATTGGAAAAGCCTATTTCGGCATTGCAACCGCACTGGGTTCCAGCATCAACCTGTCCATCAACAACGGAGACGCCTGGATCCTGGCAGCGCCTGAACTCTCTACCCGATCCGGTGGCGAGGCGAAGTTCCTGGCCGGTGGGCAAGTGCCACTGCCGTCCATGAGTTCGACTGGCATGAGCGGTGTGAACTTCAAGGACTATGGCATCAAGCTAACGATCAAGCCCAATGCCGACGAGAAGGGCAATATCCAGGCGACTATCAGTACCGAGTTGTCCGACATCGATCCGGCAGTGACCGTGCAGGGCATTCCCGGCTTCCTGATGCGTTCGACCGATTCTGAGGTCAACGTAAGGAGCGGCCAGACCATCGTGATATCCGGTCTGCTGGACCAGAAGTCGAGCAACGACACCAACAAGTTTCCCTTCCTGGGCGATCTCCCTATCCTGGGCTCGCTGTTCAAGTCAAACAACTTCAAGAACGGCCGCACCGATCTGGTTATCTTCGTGACACCGATGATCACCGACCCGAACTCGACAACCAATACCCAGCGCCTCGAAAAGGCGAAGGAGCTGCGTGAGAAGTTTGAGACCGAAGTCGGCAACAAAGGCATCGTGGACTGATCATGCTACGCATCGTCGTCACCGATAGCAAAGGCGCCAAGAGCGAACACACTGCCAGGGGCTCAAGTGCCAGCATTGGCAAGGCCGATGACAATACTGTCGTTCTTCGCGGCTGGACCGTGGGCAAACGCCAGGCTACGCTGGAGCTGCGCGGCGAGTCCATATACATCGTCGATCACGGTGGCCTGTCGGCCACCGAACTGAACGGCAAGGCCTTCGAAGGCGAGCGCGGGCCGTTGGCCCCCAGCGACGTCATTGGCATAGCCGGTTATGGCATATCGGTCTCCAAAGCCGTGTCCAATGAGGAAGCGCCGTCACCTGCTGCTGCTCCTGTTCCGGCACCGGCCGTTGCAGTCAAGGCAGCCGCCATGCCTGTAGCCGATGCCGGGCCCCGTCCGGTGGTGGATGCGCACTCGCAGACGACCACGCTGGACTTGCGTGCCGCGATTGCCGGTCTGCCCTCGATGGAAGCACCGCCTCCGCCAAAGCCTGCTCCGATTGCGGCGCCGGCCCCGGCTGTATCTGCGCCGGCAGCCGCGCCGATCAAGCCGGTACCGGCGCCGGTGTCCAACGAATATGCCGACGTGATGACCAAATGGCGCACGACGATCTACGAAAAGCTGATCTCAACAATGGATCTGCGCCGGGTCGACGTCAGCCGCATGAATGAGGACCAACTGCGTACGGCGACGGCGGCCATCGTCAACGAAATCATCGCGGCCGAGTCGGATATTCCGACTGTCATCGACAAGGCACGCCTTGGCAAGGAAGTGTTGGATGAGGCGGTAGGCCTGGGTCCGCTGGAAGAACTGTTGGCTGATCCCGCGGTAACAGAAATCATGGTCAACCGTTACGACCAGATCTACATTGAGCGCGGTGGCAAGCTGACCCAGTCGCCGGTTGTCTTTACGGGTGAGAAGGGCGTTGTTTCGGCCATCGAGCGCATCGTCG
>JAGWUW010000536.1 GCA_028868235.1 Betaproteobacteria bacterium
GCATCTGGGCCGTGCTCGACAAGGTTCTCGCCAAATATCCCGACATGGTCCTGTTTCACGGCGGCAACGCGACTGGCGGGGAGCATATCGCCTCTCTTTGGGCACGCGCACGCAAGATAACACACGTCCCGTTCCGGCCCGACTGGGAGCGGTTCAAGAAGGCGGCGCCCTTTCGCCGCAACGATCAGATGCTTGAGGCACTGCCCAAGGCTGTGGTTGCCTGCCCCGGCAATGGCATCAACGCCAATCTCATCGACAAGGCCCGCAAGCTGGGGATTTCGGTCTGGGCGATCGAATGACTTTTCAGCGCGCAGTTCTAGGGACAGGCGCAGATGCACGGATACGCGCTGGCAATTGGAACACGCCGGTTCGAATGATAAAGCCTCTGGATGCCGATCAAATCCAAATCACATGCGGCCATGGCTGACATCTACACTTCTCTTGCTGTTTTCCTCGGTGATGATGTTGCCAAAGCGATATCCCAGATTGCCGAGATTGCCGATTTTGAAATGAGCGATGCGGCCAACGAACCTTTCGTGAAGTTCACTGAATGGATCAATTCCCGTCCCGGTTTCATCGATGCCTGGCGAAGCGACCCGGTGCTCGAGAGGAAGTTCTATATGCGCTTGATGTCGGGCGTCGAGGCTGCGCGCGACGGATATCGCGCCGCAGTTTACCACCTTGAGCGTTTGCGTGAGATGGAGGATCAGTTGTACGCCGTTCTCGCGGAGTTCGACTTTTCAAATTCGATCCCGCCGAATAGTGTGATGGCTATTGGCAATACGAGACGATGGTCATTCGAGTACCAAGCATTCGTTATTGACTATCGACGGGCGTTGGACGGGCTCGCATGGGGCCTCTCAACCTATTTCAAGGTAGAGCAATCCTCTTTCAAGCAATTTGCGAAGACCTTGCCAAAATATCGCCCTGCAGTGGTTTCTGTTGCTTTGGCGAGTGCCTGTGCGCGGCATATGGAGCATTTCGCATTCGTCATAGGAACGGAGCGCGGACGATCGGTTCGGGACAGAATTGCCCATCGGGAATCGGTGCAAGCCGGCTGCATCAATGTCGGCGCGTTCGGCTTCAGAATTGTCGGAGGAGGCGAAGACTTAGGGATCTCCGATTTCAATGATCGGCGACGCCTTGCCGACGTTCTCGAAGCCCGTTTGCTGACACTTCACGTCTGCCTCGCCGACCAATTGAAGACACTTCAAGATGCGGTAACCGCCCACGAAGCGGACACTATTGGTTCCAACGCTTCAGATTAGCCTGTATGCAGCGACCGTCTGACGTTTGATTGTGCCCGCGCCGACCGTCCAAGTTCGCCAGCGCAGAACCTTCCGCGCTCTTTGAGGCCAATTCGTTGGCCGCCCCCAAGCCTCCTTCAATCAACCCGTGAAGGGTCCGCTACGCATGCGCGTGCGGCCACTGCGTCTGCGCCTTCGTGGTGATTGTGGCTTTGTGCCGTCTGTCCGGGGCCTGTCGAGCGGGGATGGTCCCTGCTCCGAGACAGGAACTCGAACATGTCACTCACCATCGCACAGCGTCACGCCTGGAGCCTCGCCCGCACCCTGATGGTCTGCGTCACCCTGTTCCATGCTGGTAACGGCTACGCCGCGGTTCCGACCTCAGAATTCGATGGCGATGCCGATAGCATCGTTCGCGAATATGACCCGTTCAATCCCTGACCGCGCCACAGCACACGTCGCGCGCTGTCCGGATGCCCATCGGGACTTCCGGCCTGCGCCCATGCCTGCTATGGTTGCCACGCACATTGCGCTGCGGTGGAGGAGGAGAGCGCGTCCCTTGCCCTTGGCTTCAAGGAGGACGCCATGCTGATCGGCCTTACCCTGATAATCGTCGCG
>JAGWUW010000064.1 GCA_028868235.1 Betaproteobacteria bacterium
TCGACGGCCACGTCATAAACCTGTGCGTTGAGAACTTTTTCGAGATAATCCGGGTGCATTGGGCGCAACTCATTCAAGCAAAAGGGAGATTCTACGGGTGGAGTGGCTAAACGTCACGGCGGAAAGCGGTCTGTGGGGCTTGCTGGCGGCCAGTTTTTTATCGGCGACGGTACTGCCCGGCGGTTCGGAAGCCTTGCTCTGGGGCTTTCTCAAGCTGCATCCGGGTGAATATGGCAGCGCGTTGGCGCTGGCCACCTTGGGCAATACCGCCGGCGGCATGACGTCGTGGTGGTGCGGATACGCCCTGCCCCGATGGCAAAATTTGGAAACTTTGCCGCACAAGGACAAGCTAGAGCGCTGGGGAAGTCCGGCGTTGTTGCTTGCCTGGGCTCCCGTCATAGGTGACGCCCTGTGCCTGGCCGCCGGCTGGCTGCGTCTACACTGGCTACCCTGTTGCCTGTTCATGGCTGTCGGAAAATTTGCCCGCTATTGGCTGATTGCTCAAAGCGCCCTGCCAAACTGAACCGACAGCCGGCTTTGGGGTCTACCGGCCCCGCGTGTTGCGCCGCAATACGCTAAAATCCACTTTTTGATAGACCCTGGCCGCTTCCATGACTGCCCGCCTGCGCGAAATCCCCTACAACTACACCTCGTTTTCTGATCGTGAGATCGTCATTCGTTTGCTCGGTGCCGATAACTGGGCGGTGCTCGACGAACTGCGCAGTGAGCGCGTTACCGGCCGTTCGGCGCGCATGCTCTATGAGGTGTTGGGCGACATCTGGGTCGTGCAGCGTAACCCGTATCTGGAGGACGATCTGCTCGACAACCGCGAGCGGCGTGATGCGCTGGTCAATGCCTTACGCCATCGTCTGAAAGAAGTCGAAAAGCGCCGTACCGAGAGCGAAGGTGAAGACCCGGAGCGCTCGGCCAAGGTCAAGCGCCTGGTTGAGGCAGCACATCTTGCCGTAGACCGTTTTGCCGAGCATTTCGGGGAGACCATAGACCTCCGGCGCAAGGTCCAGAAAATCCTTGGCAAGCACACGCGCAAGGACAACATCGCTTTTGACGGCCTGGCTCGCGTCTCGCACGTCACCGACGCGACCGACTGGCGCGTCGAATACCCCTTCGTGGTGCTGTACCCAGATACCGAGGAGGAGATCGGCCACCTCGTGCGCGGCTGTTTCGAAGCCGGCCTAACCATCATTCCTCGTGGCGGCGGCACTGGCTATACCGGCGGTGCCGTACCGCTGACGCCATATTCGGCAGTCATCAACACCGAGAAGCTGATCGACTTGGGGCCGGTCGAGGAGATTGTCCTCCCCGGTCACACTGAACCTTACGCCACTATCCGTACCGGTGCCGGCGTTGTGACCGACCGTGTCTCCGAAGCCGCCTCGTTCGCCGGCCGCGTCTTCGCCGTCGATCCGACCTCGGCTTCCGCCTCCTGCATCGGCGGCAACATCGCCATGAATGCCGGCGGTAAGAAGGCCGTGCTATGGGGTACCGCGCTCGACAACCTGGCGTGGTGGAAGATGGTGGACCCGGACGGCAATTGGCTGGAAGTCGAACGCCTCAACCACAATTACGGCAAGATTCACGAGCAGGAAACCGTCGAATTCCGCCTCAAGCGCTTCGATCCGAGCGGCAAGAAGCTGCTCAAGGAAGAAATCCTATCCATGCCGGGCGCGGCTTGCCGCAAAGTTGGCCTTGGAAAAGACGTGACCGACAAGTTCCTCGGCGGTGTTCCGGGCGTGCAGAAAGAAGGCACCGATGGCATCATCGTCGCCGCGCGCTGGGTGCTACACAAGATGCCGCCGATCTCGCGCACGGTCTGTCTCGAATTCTTCGGTCAGGTACGCGAAGCCGTGCCGGCCATTGTCGAGATCACCGATTATTTCAAGCCAGGCGGTGCCGGGCATGCTGCCGGCGTCCAGCTGGCCGGCCTTGAACACCTCGACGAACGTTACGTGAAGGCCGTCGGCTATGCGACCAAGGCCAAGCGCCACGGTCGCCCGAAGATGGTGCTGATCGGTGATATCGTCGGCCATGACGAAAAGGCCGTGATGGCCGCCGCCTCGGAAGTCGTGCGTATGTGTAACCTGCGTGCCGCAGAAGGTTTTATCGCTGTTGACGCCGAAACGCGCAAGAAATTCTGGCTTGACCGCTCGCGTACTGCTGCCATTTCACGCCACACCAACGCCTTCAAGGTTAACGAAGACGTGGTCATTCCGTTGCCGCGCATGGGCGAATATTGCGATGGTATCGAGCGCATCAACATCGAGCTGTCCACGCAGAACAAGTTGGCCCTGTGCGATGCGCTCAGCGATTTTCTGCGGGGGGATCTGCCGTTGCACGCGGGAGACGCCAATGTCGACAAGGACGTGCTGATCGGCGACCGGCGCCAGGCGGCGCTGGATTATGTCGCTGCCGTTCGCCTGCGCTGGGAGTGGCTGCTGGAGAACCTCGACTTGCCACTGGCCGAGGCCGAGTCGCATTTTGGCTCCTACGGTGTGATGGCAGGGGATCTGACCAATAAGGCGACCAATCCGAAATTGTTTCACCGCCTGCAGGATTACTCGGTGCGCACTTCCTGGAAGCAGGAACTCAAGGCGCGTCTGAGCAAGATCTTCGACGGCACGGTGTACCGCCCGATCCTCGAACGCATCGAGGCGATCCATACCGAGGTGTTGCGCGGCCGCGTATTTGTCGCTCTGCACATGCATGCTGGTGACGGTAACGTGCACACCAACATTCCGGTCAATTCCGACAATTACGAGATGCTGCAGACCGCCCACAAGGCCGTCGAACGTATTATGCACTTGGCTCGTGGCTTGAACGGTGTGATTTCCGGCGAGCACGGCATTGGCATCACCAAGTTGGAATTCCTGTCTGAAGAGGAAATCGGCCCCTTCCGCGCCTACAAGCAGAAGGTCGATCCGGAGGGTCGCTTCAACAAGGGCAAGCTGATGCCCGGTGGCGACATGGGCAATGCCTACACGCCGTCATTCAGTCTGTTGGGTACCGAATCGCTGATCATGGAACAGTCGGAAATCGGCAAAATTTCGGACATGATCAAGAACTGCCTGCGTTGCGGCAAGTGCAAGCCTGTGTGCTCGACCCACGTGCCGCGCGCCAATTTGCTCTACAGCCCGCGTAACAAGATTCTCGGTACCTCCTTGCTGGTTGAAGCCTTCCTCTATGAAGAGCAGACTCGGCGCGGTATTTCGTTGAAGCATTTTGACGAATTCAACGATGTTGCCGACCACTGCACGATCTGCCATCGTTGCGTGAAACCTTGTCCGGTGGATATCGACTTCGGTGACGTTTCAGTCGCCATGCGCAATTTCCTGCGCAAGCAAAACAAGAAGCGTACTAGTCCGGGTACCTTGGCGGCTATGACCTACCTAAACCTGAAGGATCCGGCGACCATCAAGCTGATGCGCGGCGTGATGATGGATTTCGGCTTCAAAGCGCAGCGTCTGGCTCATAAAGTGGCCAAGGCTATCGGCTTGGTACAGGATAGCCGCGCCCACCCGCCAGCCACGGTCGGGGCACCGACCGTCAAGACCCAGGTTATCCATTTCCTGAACCGCCCGATGCCGGGCAACCTACCCAAGCGTACTTCACGCGCGCTGCTTGATATCGAAGATGACAAAGTAATTCCAGTCATTCGTAATCCGCAGAAGACGACAGAAGATTCTGATGCTGTCTTCTACTTCCCGGGCTGCGGTTCCGAGCGCCTGTTTTCGCAGGTTGGCTTAGCCACACAGGCCATGCTTTACAACATTGGCGCCACCACCGTGTTGCCGCCTGGCTACCTGTGCTGCGGCTATCCCCAGACTGCGTCGGGAGACGATGAAAAGGGCCAGAAGATCACGACTGACAACCGTGTGCTCTTCCACCGTGTGGCCAATACGCTGAACTATCTCGACATCAAGACGGTGATCGTTTCCTGCGGCACCTGCATGGATCAATTGCAGAAGTACCAGTTCGAGAAAATCTTCCCCGGCTGCCGCTTACTCGACATCCACGAATATCTGATGGAAAAGGGCGTCAAGCTGGAAGGCGTGAGTGGTACCCGTTATATGTACCATGACCCCTGTCACACGCCGATGAAGGCCTATGCCCCATTAGCCGTGACCAAGACGCTGATGGGCCAGGACGTGCCACTGACCGACCGCTGTTGCGGCGATTCGGGTTCGTTCGCCTACTCGCGGCCGGATATCGCGACCCAGGTCAAGTTCCGCAAACAACAGGATATCGAGTTGCGAGCCGAGAAACTGCGCGCCGATGGCTTCACTGGCGACGTCAAGATTCTGACCTCATGTCCGGCCTGTTTGCAGGGGCTTTCTCGCTACGATGACGATGCCGGTACTCAGGCCGATTACATCGTGGTCGAGATGGCCAAACACTTGCTCGGCGATAACTGGATGGCCGATTATGTCGGTAAGGCCAACACCGGCGGCATTGAACGCGTCCTGCTCTGATCGCTGATTCTGCGGCCATAGGCCGTCGACCGTGAAATTGTTCTTTCGTTTGCGGCGGCGGCCCATGGTATTACACTCCATATCGGTCTTTATTGCTTAGCGGAGCGAGATAGCGTGGAAAACGGCAGCCAAATCTGCGAACTGTGCACCCAGCCAGGTGGAACGATTCTCTGGCAATCGGCCCGTTGCCGCGTGATTCGAGTGGACGATCCACATTATCCCGGGTTTTGCCGCGTGGTCTGGACCGATCATGTTCACGAGATGACCGACCTCGATCCTGAAGCTAGAAGCTACCTGATGCAGATCGTATTCATTGTCGAGGCTGTCGTTCGCAAACTCTTTTCGCCATACAAGATCAATCTGGCCAGTTTCGGCAACATGGTGCCGCATATCCATTGGCATATCATTCCCCGGTGGCTGGATGACCGCCATTTCCCAGAGCCGGTCTGGGGGAGCGTCAGGCGTACAGTGGATGGAGAGCGCCCAATGGTTAGCGATGCTGAGCTGGCACAGGCCTTGGGCCATGCGCTGGCAAGCAGCGACCTAGGGGAATAACAATGAATACGATGGTTACCGAACTGCCTCTGGAGATTCCTGACCTGCGGAGTGGTGCGGATTATCTGGCCCGACTTTCACTTGCTAATCCCGTGGTTGCCGAGCGCCAGCTCATGCGTTTTCTGGATACGCTGCTTGCCACCCCTCCCGAACCGCTAGTGTTGCTGGCACTGCTGGAGCAGGCGCGAGCGCCGCTCTGCTTTGTTGAAGAGGAAATGGCACGGCGTTATCACAGCCGCGCACTACCCTTGGCCAATGAGGAAGAAAGTTACTTTCAGCAGGTCGTTACTGCATGGCGCAAAATGGGCAAGGCCTATGCCCTTTGCGCTCGCTTACAACAGCCGGATGCTGAGAATCCGCAGTATCTGGCGATGGTGGCGACCATCCTGCATCGCTGTCTCTATTACACCGGGATGGTCATCCTCGAGCACTACCGCGCTCATCGCGAGTTGCCACCGGGTATATGGCTCGATTTGCATGGCTTTTACGAAAGTGCCGAGGAATGGGGCGTCGCCTATACGCCAGTCGACGATGCCCTGGAAAGTAGCTTGCAGGCTACGCATTGTGCTGCAACCTACAGCAGCCTACTGTTGATCGAGATCGCCAGCCCGTACAGTAGCAGCGTACGTAACCTGAATCTGATTCGCCGTTGGGCCGGCATGTGGTCTCCGTTGGTTTCCATTCACAAACTGACCAACGATCTGGAGGTACCTCCCTATATCGTTGAATTGATGAAGGATGCACCGATGCATCCTTCGGCGTATACCGAGGAGCCGACTAAGGATGCCCGCCGCCTCGATACGTCGCGCCTCGCTCTGCAGATCAATCATATGCTTAGCCAGTTGCGCCAACGGGTCACGCCATCACAACTTGGTCTCGGCGAGGAAACGTCGGGCCACGTAGTTTCCCTGCTCGACCACCTGTCGCGACCATGGAGCCAGGCAGCCTCTCCGCGCCGTTTCCGCCGCTTTGCTTCCGAGGGGATCGCCCATGTCGCGGTCGGTTTCAACGCCATGCATTTCTGCGTCACCGGTATGGAATTCATCCAGCCAGACTCTGCTGCTGCTTATTCTCGCGGCGAATTTGATGAACTGTTTACTTTCCGTGATCGGGTCGAACCTGGACAAACCCTAGCAATCAAGCCAGCGATCAGTTTTCCGGTAGATGAATGGACGGTTATCAATCACTCAGCCAACGGTTTTCGTCTGGCCCGCAGTTGCGCTGGGCAACGGATATTGCATGGCCAGCTGATGGTGGTTCGTCCTCATGATGGCGAGCATTTCTTGCTCGTGCATGCGAGTTGGCTGATGCAGGAGGAGTCCGGAGGATTGGTCGTTGGAGTGGCTACCCTGCCCGGATTGCCCGTGGGTATAGGCGTGCGTATCGCAGTATCCGGGGGCGGTAGTGCCGAGCGTTATGAGCGAGCCTTCCTGCTCCCCGCTGTGCAGTCGATAGGCGAAGAAGCCTCTGTTGTGCTGCCCTCCGGTATGTATCAGGCGAGCCGTGTTCTCGATTTTTTTGTCGGCGACGAGTCGCCCCGACAATTGCGTATGCTTCACGTTTTGCAGCGCGGAGCCGATTTCGATCGCATCAGCTATCAGCTACTTTGACCTATCTCCGCGCTTCGATGGACTGAGTGCGCTAAACTATTGGCCTTATTCCCGGAGGACACCATGGCGGGTATAGACCGCGATACGCCGATACCGAGCGAAATCAAACTGCACCAGAAATCACGGCGCCTAGAACTAATCTACGACGGAGGCGAGGCGTATTCGCTCGACTTCGAATACCTGCGCGTCTACACTCCTTCCGCAGAAGCGCGTGGCCATGGCCCCGGCCAGGAGACCCTTCAAACCGGCAAGCGCAACGTTGAGATTGAGCGTATCGAACCGGTCGGCACCTATGCCCTGCGCCTAGTGTTTTCCGATGGACACGATAGCGGCCTTTACTCTTGGGATATGCTCTACAACTTGGGCAAGCACCACGACGAGCTATGGCAGGAATACTTGACCCAAATCGAGGCGCAAGGCCTCTCCCGCGATATCGACACTACATCACGTCCAGCTGCCGGCGGCAGCTGTGGTCACCATCATTGACACCATGAACAACGAAAAGACACATTTCGGCTACGAAACCGTGGCTGAACAGGAGAAAGCGCGGCGGGTTGCCGACGTATTCGATTCGGTCGCCAGTCGTTACGATTTGATGAACGACCTGATGTCCGGGGGGTTGCACCGCCTCTGGAAAGCTTTCACCATCCAGCGTAGCGGTGTGCGGGAAGGTTCCCGGGTCCTCGATGTGGCCGGCGGTACCGGTGATCTGTCGCTAGCTTTTGCCAAGAAGGTTGGCAGAAGCGGGCAAGTCTGGCTGACTGATATCAATAACGCCATGCTTGCCCACGGTCGTGATCGTTTGCTTAACAAGGGCTATATGCTGCCGGTCGCCCAATGTGATGCCGAAAAGTTGCCTTTCCCGGATGACTGGTTTGATTGTGTGACCGTGGCTTTTGGTCTGCGTAACATGACCCATAAGGACGTCGCACTGGCTGAAATGCGTCGCGTGCTGCGCCCGGGCGGCCGCCTTCTGGTCCTCGAGTTCTCGCAGATCTGGAAGCCACTGTCACCGATCTACGATTTTTACTCTTTTCAGGTCATCCCTCGTGTCGGCAAGCTCGTAACCAACGACGCAGACAGCTACCGTTACCTTTCCGAATCGATCCGGGTCCATCCTGGCCAGGAAGAGCTGAAAACGATGATGGAGCAGGCCGGTCTGGAAAAGGTTGAGTATTTCAATTTGGCTCTTGGCGTCGTGGCCCTGCATCGCGGCTACAAATTCTAGGATTTCCAGTGGTGGTGGACGTCATTCAGCAACTAGGTGTACGTGGCCTCAATCACCTCATTCGCAGCGAACGCTGGGCCCAGGAGCATTTGCTCAAGCACTCCGGCGCCCATCTGCGCGTTGACGCAGGTCTGTTCAGCGTACGTCTTGGTATCGATCAATCCGGATTTTTTCATCTTGCGGGTGCCGAACGTTCTGCGGATGTGACATTGACCCTGTCCCGGGACTTTGCTGTTCGTGCCCTGCTTGATCGGACCAAGCTGTTTTCCGCGGTTAAGTTAGATGGAGCGGTTGATGTGGCAGAAAGTCTGGCCTTCGTTTTCCGCAACTTGCGCTGGGATGCCGAGGCAGATCTGGCGGGAGTGGTTGGTGATATTGCCGCACACCGGCTGATCGGTTTTGGTCAGTCGTTGGCCGGTGCTCTGAATTATGGATTGAGGAATACCGCGGCGAATCTTCAGGAATATGTAGTCGAAGAATCTGAAATGCTGCCTACCCCTCGGGACATCGCGGAGTTTGGCGAGTCTGTGAGTCGATTGCGAGACGAAGTGAATTGCCTGGAAAAACGTCTAGACAGGTTGTAATTAAGACTTCCAGATTCCACAAATAAAAAAGGGCAGCCTAGGCTGCCCCTTTTGTCCGTTGTTTCCGGATCAGTGCGTGTGCTTGCGCAGACGCTGAATTGCTTGCAACTGAGCGACGGCTTGCGCCAGCTCGGCTTCGGCAGCCGCGTAGTCCATCTCGGCGTTCCGATTGGCCAGAGCCTCCTCGGCACGCTTCTTGGCTTCGAGTGCCTTGGCTTCGTCGAGGTCGTGGGCGCGGATCGCGGTGTCAGCCAACACGGTAATCATGTCGGGCTGAACTTCGAGCATGCCGCCGGACACATACACCAGCTCGAACTCGCTCTGGTCAGGCACCTTCAGACGAATGGTGCCCGGCTTGATGCGGGTCAGCAGCGGCGTGTGACGCGGCAGGATGCCGAGTTCCCCGGCTTCGCCGGGAAACACTGCGATTTCCACCAGGCCGGAGAAGATTGATTCTTCGGCACTGACGACATCACAATGAACAGTAATAGGCATTACCAGCTCCTATGCGGACGTTGCTTATTGCAGCGTCTTGGCCTTTTCGATGACTTCCTCGATACCGCCGACCATGTAGAACGCTTGTTCCGGCAGGTGATCGTATTCGCCAGCGCAAATGCCCTTGAAGCCCTTGATGGTTTCCTTGAGCGGAACGAACTTGCCCGGCGAACCGGTGAAGACTTCAGCAACGTGGAAGGGCTGCGACAGGAAACGCTGAATCTTACGAGCGCGGGACACGGCCAGTTTGTCTTCCGGCGACAGTTCGTCCATACCCAGAATCGCGATGATGTCACGCAGTTCCTTGTAGCGCTGCAGGTTCATCTGCACGGCACGGGCAACGGAGTAGTGCTCTTCACCAACGATCTGCGGGTCGAGCTGGCGGGAGGTGGAGTCGAGCGGATCGACGGCCGGGTAGATACCCAGCGAGGCGATGTCACGCGACAGCACAACCGTGGAGTCCAAGTGCAGGAAGGTGGTGGCGGGAGACGGGTCGGTCAAGTCGTCGGCAGGCACATAGACGGCCTGGATGGAGGTGATCGAGCCAACCTTGGTCGAGGTGATACGCTCTTGCAGACGGCCCATTTCTTCGGCCAGCGTCGGCTGGTAGCCCACGGCGGAAGGCATACGGCCCAGCAGCGCGGACACTTCGGTACCGGCCAGGGTGTAACGGTAGA
>JAGWUW010000537.1 GCA_028868235.1 Betaproteobacteria bacterium
CAGTCATCAAGGGGCACGCTGGAGAGGTAGAGCCAGCCCTCCTTGCCGTGCGAACCGGGCAGCGGAGCCATACCGAGGGTGCTGGCGTAGTAGGCGACCAGGCCAGCCTGAAGCGCGTGGAAGTCTGGTGACGGGGTTTCGCCGGTGCCCTCGCATTCGAGCGGGAAGGCTTTGAGGATGGCGATGGTTGGCTTTTTGGAGAGTTGCGGCAGGAGGTGCTTCATCAGCGCGGTCATCAGGCCTTTGCCTGCATGGCTGGGATGGATGGCGATGCGGTCGATTGAGACAATGATCGACCGGGTAGGCAGGTCATCCAGAACAAAGCACTCGTCGAGTACCTGGGCCATATCAAATACGGATTGGGAGAATGCGTCGCAGCTTTCGACGAAGCGGGGAGCGGAGCAACCCTTGGGGCGGTAGGCAGCGGCTTTGAAGTAGGCCACTCGCTTGCCGTCGGCGGTGTGCAGTGATGCGGTGAGATTCTGGATCGTTGCCGGAGATATGTCGTATTCGAGATGACTGGGCTTCGGGAGGGACTGAATGAGGGTATAGGTTGTCTTGCCGTGGCGAAATTGTTCGCGGGTCGGGTTTACGAAGTCGTGAAACCCGAAGCAATCGTCGAGAATTTCGGTCTTCGTGCGGCGAAGGGGCTGTGCGGGAGTGACGTTGGTCATGGTGATTTGTCCTGTCTTTTGTCGGTGATGTCGAGAGGTGAAGTGGGCGGAGCGTCGATGCCCCGCCCGGGTTGCGTCAGGCGGCAAGCGCGGCCTGGTATTCTCCGGCGTAGTAGCTGCGCTGTTTGTCGAGGTGCTTGCCGACGCCTTCGCATTGAGGGTCCAGCGCCGCGATCTTGCGGTCGGCGGTGAGCATCTGCTGAAGGCAGTGTTCGGCGCGGGTGTTCCTGCGGGGAAGGCCGGTGGTCTCGCCGCCGCGAAGCGCGGTGAACCAGGCTTTGCAGTAGGGCAGAGCGGTGTCGTAGATCGTCAGCCGGTCGGGCCGGTCGGCATAGTGTTCGAAAGCCCAGTTCATGTCGTTGATGAGCTTCAGGATGGTTGATGCAAGCATGGTATGTCCTCCATGGTGTCGTCATCCAGTTGATGACCCTGTCATGGGGAGAAGCCGCGCACAGACGGGTCAGGGACATTTACCGGGAAGCCGGAGCCCTTGCGACGGACCCCGGTAGATGCCGCAGCGCGGGGCGTGGGGGAGCCGATTTGCGTAGCAAATTGGGGGAACCGCGCATCCTTGAGGCGGCTCTTGTCGGCTTTTCAGAATTCCAAGGTCAGAGAGATAGAGGGAAGTTGGGGTCTGCAGATCGTGCCCCGAGCCTGTCGAGGAACAGGCACGATCGCGCACAGGGCGCAGTCTTTCGGTGGCCAAGGGCCGCACGAAAGCCAAGCGCCAGACCCCAACCGTGCCGGTCGCAAGAGGCTGTTGGCGCAGCTGCAAAAGGGCGTTCGGCTTGTCCGAACCCCGTTGCGGCGAGCAAGCGCCGCAGGCCTTAATGCGGAGGGGTGTTGCGGTTGGATGAAAATCAGCGGCGGGCTGCGTCTTCGATCAAGTCTCTGATGAAGCAAGTCAGGAGGCCAAGGGTTCCGACGGCGCCGAAGCCAGCGGCAGGATATAGGACGCGCTTGCGGAACGGGGCCTTGATAGCCTCAACCAGTCCATCGAATGGCGTTCCGACGATGTTCGCTGGTGGTGGGTTTTCGATGAAGGCGAGGTCGAGGAGCAGGAGGATCACTCCGATTGCGATATAGGCTAGAGCCCATTTGTGGCTTCGGAATGGTTCGACGATGAATCTGAAGAAGAAAGCGATGTCTTCAATACCATCGGTTCGTCTCGGCATTGTTGGTCC
>JAGWUW010000538.1 GCA_028868235.1 Betaproteobacteria bacterium
GTGCAACCGCAACCTGCCGATCCTGCGGTGATCGCCGCTTTGCAGGGGGCCTTGTCCGGAGAGGCGCCGATAGCGCCGGCGCCCGCCGCCGCTGCGGAATCTCCCGCACCGGTGCCGGCAGGCACGCCCAACGAACCGGACTGGGATGTCCTGCATGCAGCAGTAACGGGGCAGCCGGTAGCGTCAGCCGCGGTACCCAGTGAGGTAATTCCCAAGGTTGAAGCGAAGGTAGATACCATTGCCGTTACGCCGGTCGCCGGGGTGCCGGCTCCGGCTGGACAGCCGGCAGCGACGTCGCCTTACGGGCGGCGGGCGACCGACCGACCGGGGGGGCAACCGGCCAACGCGCGCCGGGCTGAAGAGCGGGTGCGTGAAAACACCATACGCGTCGATACGTCCCGCCTTGATCAAGTACTCAATTTGTCCGGCGAAATCGGCCTGACCAAGAATCGCCTGACCAGTTTGCGTGCGGACATCCTGGCCGGCAAGAACGACTCCGAAACGCTGCACGCCCTTGATCAGGCAGTCAGCCAGCTTGATTTGCTGGTTTCCGATCTGCAGAACTCGGTCATGAAAACCCGGATGCAGCCTATCGGCCGCCTGTTCCAGAAGTATCCGCGTATTGCTCGCGACTTGGCGCGCCAGTTGGGTAAGGATGTGGAGTTGGTACTAGCGGGTGAGGAGACCGAGGTCGACAAGACTATGATCGAGGATCTGGCGGACCCGCTGATTCACCTAATCCGTAATGCCGTGGACCATGGCGTTGAAATGCCTGCCGAGCGTCAGGCTGCAGGTAAACCGGCGAAAAGCTTGGTGCGCCTTGAGGCGCGTCAGGAAGGTGATCACATCGTCCTGATCATTGCTGATGATGGCAAAGGGATGAGCGCCGAGCGCATTCGCGCCAAGGCGATTGAGAAAGGGTTGATTTCTGAGGAAGAGGCAAATACCTTGGATGAGCGACAGAGTCTCAACCTGATCTTCTTGCCGGGATTCTCGACAAAGACGCAGATTTCCGATGTGTCGGGGCGCGGCGTCGGCATGGATGTGGTCAAGACCAACATCCAGAAACTAAACGGCTCCATCGAAATTCGTTCCGAGCCGGGCAAGGGTTCGGTTTTCATTATATCGTTGCCGCTGACGCTGGCCATCTTGCCGGTATTGCTTGTCCTGCTTGGTGATCAACCGTTTGCCCTTCCTCTCTCGCTGGTGCGTGAAATTCTACCCATTGAGCAGAGTCGCATACAGGAGGTGGGGGGCAAGGAAACCTTGGTGGTTCGCGGTGAGGTGCTGCCGGTCATCACGCTGTCGCGTTTGCTCGGCTGGCCGCTTGATCACTATCCAGAGTATGGCGTCTTCATGCAGACCGCTGAACGTAGCTTCATTCTCGGCGTAGACAGCTTTGCTGGACGCGACGATGCCGTGATCAAATCGCTTGAGGATTTCCGTCCCAAGGGGGTTGCTGGTGTGACCACCCTATCCAATGGCCAGATTGTTCTGATTCTGGACATGAAAGAGTTGCTGGCTGATATCGGGCAGCATTCCGAGATTGGATCGGGGGTGCGGGCACTCGATTTCGCCTGATTCCTGTTTAAGGTCAACGAGTTGAGAGGGGGCTTCGGCCCCCTCTTTCTTTTTGTATGTTTACTCTATTGTCATGTGCTTGCATCTGGCATCTGAGAAACCGTCTAAAAAAAGTGGTGTACCTATTTAATTTTTTTGGTTTTTTCCTATAATAGCCACAACATAAATTGACTGTGGCCATGGCGGAAGACAGCGACCTCGAGAAAACCGAAGAGCCTACTGGTAGGCGAATCGAACAGGCCCGCGAACAGGGTCAGGTCCCTCATTCCCG
>JAGWUW010000539.1 GCA_028868235.1 Betaproteobacteria bacterium
TGTGCCGCGCAAGAACGCCAAATCGACGCTGGCCGCCGTGATCGGCAACTACATGTTGGCCGTCGATGGCGAATACGGTGCCGAGGTCTATTCCGGCGCCACCTCGCAAGACCAGGCCATGGAAGTCTTTCGGCCGGCCCTGCTGATGGCCCGGGCAACGCCGCGTTTCTGCCAGGCCTACGGCGTGGCCACCAACGCATCAAACCTGTCGATCACCGAAAACAACTCGAAATTCGAGCCCGTGATCGGCAAGCCAGGCGACGGCGCCAGCCCCAGCTGCGCCATTGTCGATGAGTACCACGAGCACAAGACCAGCGAGCTGTTCGACACAATGCAGACCGGCATGGGCGCTCGCAGCCAGCCGCTGATCCTGGTGATCACCACGGCCGGGGCCGACATCTCCGGGCCGTGCTACCTGCACCAGGTCGAGCTGCAGAAGATCCTCGAAGGCGTGATCGACAACGATCAACGCTTCGGCATCGTCTTCACCATCGATGAAGGTGACGACTGGACCAGTACCGACGCGCTCAAGAAAGCCAACCCGAACTACGGCATATCGGTCGACGCCGAGTTCATGCAGCTGCAGCAACGAGACGCTCAGGCCGATCCGCGCAAGCAGAACGTCTTCAAGACCAAGCACCTCAACGTCTGGGTTGCGGCCGCATCGCCCTGGTTGAACCTGTTCAACCTACAGAAAGCCGGCGACCCGACGCTGACGCTAGAAAGTCACGACTGGGAAGGCTGCATCGTCGGCCTCGATCTGGCCAGCAAGCAGGACATCGCCAGCGTCGTCTGGCTCTGCTGGCGAACAGAGGCTGAATACCAGCCGGAAACAGACAGTTTCGGCGAGCCTGAGCGGCACTTTTACGCCATTTCGCGCAACTATGTGCCGCAGGCCGCCGTCGATAAAGTCGAAAACGGCCATTACCAAGGCTGGGTGAACAGCGAACACCTCATCGCCACGCCCGGGAACATGATCGACCTCGAACGCATCCAGGAGGATGTGATCGAATCCGGACACCAGATTGCCCTGCGCGAAGTCGCCAAAGATCCATGGGGCGGCCACCAGCTCGGCGCCAACCTGGAAAACGAAGGCCTCACCGTCGTCGATATCCCGCAGCAGGTCCGATATCTCTCGGACCCGATGAAAGAGATCGCCGCCCTGGTCGATGCCGGTCGGTTTCACCACGACGACAACCCGGCCTACGTCTGGATGCTGTCGAACGTCGAAGTGCAGGAAGACCGCAACGAAAACATCTTCCCGCGCAAGGCGCGCAAGACCAACAAGATCGACGCGGCCGTCGCCACCATCGTGGCCATGAACCGCGCCCTGGCAGCAGTCGAGGCGGAAAACGTCATCGATACCGATTACGAACTGATGATTGTCTAGGAACCCATATGATGAAATCCATCAAAAACCACTTGTTTGCGTTTGTCGTCGCCCTTGGCCTTGCTGCTGGCGGCTTTCTGCATTCCTCGGCTGCGCACGCTGGTGCCCTGACCGACTACGCCGAAAACAAGATCGTTGACGCGCTCTTTCGCGGTCAAGCGCTTGGCGCCCCTGCCACATGGTATTACGCCCTATATACCGTTTGCCCTACCGATTCGACGGCCGGAACAGAGGTTACGGGGGGGAGTTATGCCCGCGTCGGCGTCACGGCGTCGCTTGCCAACTTCGCTGGCACCCAATCGGCTGGCAGTACCACCGCATCAAGCGGCACTGGCGGCACCACCTCGAACAATGGCACGGTGACATTCCCGACTGCTTCCGGCACATGGGGAACTATTGCCTGCTGGGGGCTGACTGACGCAGCATCGGCGGGCAATATCTGGGTCTATACCACCGTCACCA
>JAGWUW010000540.1 GCA_028868235.1 Betaproteobacteria bacterium
GGCTCCACGGCTATTCTTGCCGCCAGCCTGCCCGCCGCAAGCGATGCACAGGCTCCAGTGCCTGTGTCCATACCCGAAGCCCAGTTCAAACAGGCCTGCGAAGCCGCTTCGGTTCAGGCAGCAGCTTCCGGGTTGAGCGTTGGCGTCACGGTCAAGCCGATGAGCCTGAGCATGTTCCGCACGGCGACCAACTTTGTGCCGGCTAGAGGGAACACCCCGGCCTTTTGCCAGGTTGTCGGAACCTTTGTGACGAACCCTGCGACGGGCAAGACCGCAGGATTCCTCGCAACTTTCCCGGCCAACTGGAACGGCAGGTATTTGCAATCCGGATGCAGCGGGCACTGCGGGCAGGTTTTCGTCAGCAATCCCGCCACGCCGGCATACAGCGTTACCGGGCAGGGTGAAAACGGTGCCGTGATCCGCAAGGGTTATGCCCACTTTGCCACTGACGAAGGGCACACGGGCATGGACTTCACCTCATGGGCCATTCGCAGCGACGGCAGCATCGATCAGGATGCAGTGACCGACTGGGCATGGCGCGCGGACAAGGTGCTGGCGAAAATGGGCAAGGAGTTGACGACTGCCTTCTACGCCAAAGCCACCGGCGCTCGCCAACCGATCACCCATGCCTATTTCAACGGCTGCTCTGGCGGTGGTCGCGATGCACTCGTCGCAGCCTCCTATTTCCCGAATGAGTTCGACGGCATCATCGCCGGTTCTCCATACGATCCGATTGGCGTTTCGCTGCATTCCGCAGCAATCGCGCTGACGGCGCGCCGCAATCCCGGTTCCGGCATCTCTACCGCCCAGCTGGGCTTGATGGATTCGATCGTCAAGGCGCAGTGCGACGGCCTGGACGGGGTTAAGGATGGCATCGTGCAGAATCCGGCCATGTGCAATTTCCGCCCGGCACGCGATCTACCAAAGTGCGCTCCCGGACAGGCCGGCGATGCTTGCTTTACCGACGGCCAGATCGAAATGGTCAGCAATTTCATCTCGGGTGTAACCGACGAACACGGTCGGGTAGTTCAGCCCGGCTATTCGGTCAGCGAAACGCAGATGGCTTATGCTTCGGGGCTTGCTGGCGAGGCTGTTCAAAAGGTTATGGTCAACGGGAACAGTGCCTCCTTCAAGGTCGAGGACTTTTATCAATTCGCCAGTGGCGGCAAAGGTCCGGTCACCAATTTCCATGCAGTGGTGCCTGCCAGCTATGTCGCAAAGGTTCGCGATGCATTCAAACTGGCGAGCGGCCATCTGCTTGAGAACACCGCGACATTCCGTGCCAGCAAGACCCGCATGCTGATGTGGCACAACCTCAGCGATGAAGCACTTACGCCTTACATGTCGATCAACTATTACAAGGGAATGGCGGCGCGCTACGGCGGCTATGCCAAGCTTCAGCAGCAGGTGCGGCTGTTTATGATCCCGGGCACGAGCCATTGCAGCATCTCGGGAATCGCTCCCAACAACTTCGATGCACTTGGCGCTATGGAAAACTGGGTGGAACGCGGCAAAGCGCCGGATTCCCTGCGCGCCAATGTTGTCGACCGGCAATTCACACCGGGCGCGCCCAAGGCACCCGCGCTTGCCTATCCCAATGCGACCGCAACCTTGTGCAAGTTCCCCGAAATGGCGCGCTACAGCGGCAAGGGAGACGTGAAGGACGCGGCCAACTGGTCTTGCTCACCCAATGACAAGCGCATGCTGCTGGTCGGAGAGAGCGGCAGGCAGGCAGGCGTCCGCTAATTGGTCGGGCCGGCCATCCAGCCGGCCCAACCTTTACTTGCAGGTATAGTCTGAAGCCCGATCGGCATCGCCGCCCGGGTTCAAAACAGCACGACTGGG
>JAGWUW010000065.1 GCA_028868235.1 Betaproteobacteria bacterium
CTGCGCCGCTGGTGCCGTGAGGAGGCGAGCCGACGAACGGCACCAGCGGCGCTGGCTGCCGATGACCAGGCCCGGCTCAAACTGCTGGAGCGCGAGGTCAGGGAACTGCGGCGCGCCAACGAGATCCTGCGCAAGGCATCAGCGTATTTTGCGATGGCGGAGCTCGACCGCCGCGAGAAATGATGATGTCGTTCATCGACGCCCATCGTGAGGATCTGGGTATCGAGCCGATCTGCCATGAGTTGGCGATCGCCCCGTCCTCCTACCATGAACATGCACGTCGCCTGGCCGATCCCGGCAGGCGGCCCGCGCGTGCCCGTCGTGATGACGAGATCAAGGCGCAGATCAAGCGCGTCCACGAGGCCAGTTCCGGGCTCTATGGAGCGCGCAAGGTCTGGCACCAGTTGCTGCGCGATGGCGTGGCTGTCGCCCGGTGCACCGTGGAGCGCCTGATGGCGGCCATGGGGCTGGCGGGCGTTCGGCGTGGCAAGACGACGATCACCACGGTCAGCAATCCGAAAGCTCCGTGCCCATTGGATAAAGTCAATCGCGAGTTCCGCGTTGAACGTCCCAACGCATTGTGGGTGGTCGATTTTACATACGTCCACACCTGGGCCGGCTTCGTTTATGTAGCTTTCGTGATCGACGCCTATGCCCGCCGGATCGTGGGCTGGAAGGTCAGCACGTCGGCCACCGCCGGCTTCGTGCTGGACGCCTTGGAACAAGCGATACACGCCCGCAGGCCAGGGCCGGAAGATGGCCTGATCCACCATAGCGACAGGGGTGTTCAATATCTCGCCATGAACTACACCCAGCGCCTGGCCGAAGCCAACCTCGTGCCATCGGTCGGCAGCGTCGGCGACAGCTATGACAATGCCTTGGCCGAGACCATCAATGGCCTCTACAAAACCGAGGTGATCTGGCGTCAGAGGTCATGGCCAAGCGCATCGGCAGTCGAAATGGCAACCCTGCGCTGGGTGGATTGGTTCAACAACCAGCGCCTTTTCGGCCCCATCGGCTACATCCCGCCCGCCGAGGCCGAGGCAAACTACTATGCAGCCAGAGAGACCCTCGATATGGTGGCATGACTCAATTGAAAACGCCTCCGGGAAACCCGGGGCGCTTCAGAGCGGACGGGTAAACGATTGCGGTTAACGCGGCGTCAACCATGTCGTGCGTACGATACCGTGACTGACAATTACCTCGCTGAAGCAATGATCCACTAAAGTTCCCCCGGCTCGAGATGGTGTACGGGTGATGACCGGCCCCTGCACCGAGGAGTTACGACATGACGCACCATACCGTACGAGACGAGGAGCTGGACCACGCTGCGGGGCTGCTGAGGTCCGCGCTCGAAATCCTGGACAGGACCGGCGCTACGGTTGCAGCGCTCCACGTGGCGACAGCTGTCGCAGTATTGTCGGACAAAGGCCCGAACACGCCGTCGCGACAGTGCGCTTCAGGCCTCTAGCGCGGAGATCAACAGCGCA
Source organism: Betaproteobacteria bacterium (assembly GCA_028868235.1). GTDB lineage: Bacteria > Pseudomonadota > Gammaproteobacteria > Burkholderiales > Rhodocyclaceae > Azonexus. The sequence continues at coordinate 1,491 of JAGWUW010000065.1, forward strand.
TCTGCGAATCGCACTCCCGTGGCGCACGAGCCCAAGCCATTGGGCGCATGCTTGTAAATCGGTTGCAAGTCGCCTTGCAATTCTGCACTTTCGGGGGCGAGAGGCGATAGGGGGCCGACCGAAATGTTCTTTGCTGAAGAGTCGGGGAAAGATCAGGCAGAAGCGGAGGTCCAACCACTGACTTCAGTGTCAATTTCACTGGCGGCAGTGGAGCGCATTAGCGAAATTGCTCAGGAATTGGCGACCTTATCGGCGCAAATGCGCAAATCGATCCAGGCAGGGAATCTGGCAAAGCGCGAGCCGGTTGACCTGCGCGAACTGGCTCGCGCCGTGCAGTTGTCTCGCGCGGCCCGAACCACATTCATTGACCAGGAGCTCATTGGCGAGCCCGCTTGGGACATACTGTTGGCACTTGCCACTGATGAATCGAGCAAAATGAGCGTAAAGGCCGCTTCGAGCCTTTCAGGTGCTCCGCCAACGACCGCATTACGTTGGCTGGCACTCCTGGAGCAGCGAGGGCTGATATCCATCGACCAGGACGCCAACGACGGACGCCGGAAACTGGTTGGTCTGACGGACGATGGCCGCCGGGCAATTTCCGGAGCGTTGCAACAATTTTCAATCAATCTTCAAGCTCGGGACGTGGGCATGGTTTCTCCGTAGAGTCTACCAATCTGCCCACCAATGAATAACATTCAGTACGAGAAAATGTTCCATCTGGAGATGAATTGGTCGCAACATTCCCATTTTTATTTCTATGGACGCTAAAATATGAACGGATTTCATCGAGTTCTACTGTTAATAACGGCGGCAATAATTTTTCTGGTCTACCTGGCAGCGCAATCTGGTGGCCTCCTCGACAGGTTGTCTGCCCCGGTCAGCCACTCAGAGAACGGAGAGGGAACCTCTTCGCAGATCGGGGAGCCTGTCTCGACACCTCTTTCGTCCGGTCCATCATTGGACAGTGAACAACCCAGTCCCTCACCCGTGGCGACGTTGCCAGGCTCCTATAACACACCGCTTGGCAGTCAATGATGGCACACCGCTCGGGGGGAATGACATTTGACCCCGAATAGTTCCGATCGGATGTCGGCAAATCCCCCACGCCACTTGGATACTCCGCGGCGGAATTAACCGGATCGAAAGCAAATCAAGCGCAATCCATTGTGGTGAGGTGACGATGGCACTTGCTTGCTCCGACAAATTTGCGCCAAAATTGATCCTGCGCAAGGTCACGAATCTGGCATCAGATAGCCGGGGAACGGCCGCGCTGGAATTTGCCTTTGTAGGCCCGTTCCTGATCGCAATGCTGCTTGCCATCCTCTACACGTCACTCGTGTGCCTTGCGCAGCAGATGCTTGAGACTGCGGCTGCGGACGCTGGAAGACTGCTTCTTACCGGCCAGGCACAGACCGCTACCTTGAACGGCCATACTGGTATGACGTCCGCGGACTTCAAGAATGTGATCTGCAATGGAGCTAGTGGCACCAACGCGAACGGGGATTCCTTTACCATCCCGAAACTGCTGCCCCCGCTTCTTTCGTGCTCGCAACTGACCGTCAACGTGAAGACGGCGGCGAGTTACAACGTGTCAAACGGCGCAGCCCCGACTTACACCTACGACAGCAACGGCGTCCTGACCTCAACCGGAACGGGCTACAACACTGCTTCCGGCGGCAGCGGGCAGAGCAAGATTGTCATTCTTCAGCTCATCTATCTCTGGCCGACCCTCAAAGGGACTCTGGGCCTGAATCTCGACAATCAGCCAAACGCCAATCGCATGCTCGTGGCGACCTCTGCATTCACGACGGAGAACTACTCGTGCAGTTCGTCGCAAACGTCATGCTGAAACGACTTCTCTCGAATGCGAGCGGCACGGTTCTGGTCGAATTCGCCATGACCTTGCCCGTGCTGCTGATGCTCCTTGCCGGTGGCTCCGCGTTGTCGGATATGATTGCCTGCAATCGGAAAGTGACGCTGGCCACCCGCACACTCTCGGATCTCGTCAGCCGGACCATATCGCCGAGCATCGTGTACAACAACCCCAGCGCGACCAGTGCTACCGCCCAGCTCAGCGCATCTGCGGTCATCCTGAACCCCTACCGCCTGGACAATGCGACGCAGGAGATTTCACTCCTGCGTGTGTGCGACGCCACGCATGCCTACGTGGTCTGGAGCCAGGCCCAGACACAGAATTCCAATGGCAGCACGGTGACGTCGGCCACCCCGACGCAGACCGCGGGAACCCTTCCCACTGGCGGCACCCAGACGACCGACAACATTGTGACGATACCCAGCAACATGGTCACCGGCCCCATGATCCCCACGTCTCCCGATGGGTCCAATGTGTGCCAGAACCTCAATACCGGTACCTCCACGAAGACCCAGGTTGGCACCGCCGGCGGCTACCTGTTCAGGGGAACGATCACCTACAACTACTCGCCGTCGGTCGCCTTCGTAACTGCTGCAGTCACACCTATGACGGACACCATCTACATGGTTCCGCGGCTCTTCTAGGCATTCCCATGACCCATGATCACGACACCCGGCTCTCCGTGAGAATTGCGCGATTCCTTGGGCGCCTCCGCGCCGATCAGCATGGCAATGTGCTGATCATCGTCGCATTGTCGATCATCCCCCTGCTGTTTGTTTCCGGGTTCGCAATCGACTATGCACGGGCCATGAAGTTGCAGACGCAATTGAACGCGGCTGCTGACGCCGCCGCGCTCGCTGCCGTGTCGCCGGCCATGATCCTGCAGTCCAACAGCGCGTCGCAAGACGCTGCGACGAAGATGTTCAATTCGCAGGCCGCGCGGCTATCGGGTTATCAGAACCTTGTTGTCACGCCGACCATAACAGATGGCACGTCGTCCAGCAGCGGTGCGCTTGGCTACTTGCGCAAGGCAAAAGTCGCCTACACGGTTGAATCGGTGAACCTCTTCGGTGGCATTCTCGGCCGGCCGACCGTCTCTCTTTCAGGGTCCGCCACTGCTAGCGCCGCTCAGCCGCCCAACGTCGACTTTTACCTAACGATGGACAACTCGCCCTCGATGTTGCTTCCTGCCACCTCGGATGGGATTGCAAAGGTCATCGCGGCCACGAAAACGTCCCACCTGTCAAATGGCTGCGCCTTCGCCTGTCACGCGCAGATGCCTCATACAGATAACATCTACATCAACGATTCGAGCGGCAAGCAGGTATTGCTGTCGACCGGCTACTACTCGTCCGGGGGCACGAACGGTGTCTATTACCGCTGGGATACGACGGCCAGCAAACTTTATGACAGCCTTGGCAACCTGATGGATACGTCGTCGTCGAGCGTCAGCGGCCCCGTGCGAACGACGTCGGGGTCAGGCACCAACAAGGTCAACATCGATACGACGACAACCACGACTACTGCCGTGACATACTCGATCACGGACAGCACGACCGCCGCCGTCACCATCAAGAAGAACACGACCACCTCGACGTCTACCCGCGTCTACAAGACCAAGTTCAGCGATGGATCATTCGTCTCCGACACTACCACGAATGGGACGCCCAGTTCGAGCAACGCGACCTTCGACACGGGCTACTGGGCCGACGGATATTGGCTCACGCACAATTACGGCGCCCTCTACGGAAGTCCCGCCAGCCTTACCCTGCGCAAGGACGACGTCGTGTCCGCCGCCTCGCAGTTGATCCCGTTCGCTGCGTCCCAGGCGGCTCAATACAACGTCACATATCAGGCACAGCTTTTCTCTTTCGACTGGACTCGTTCCGGTGGAAGTTCGCCGGTGCGAACGCTCAACTCACTCGGCAATGTCTCCAGCTATGGCAGCGGATTTTCGGTATCTTCCCTGTTTCCGGCAGATGACTACTGGTGGAAGAACAGTGCGCCTACCAGCAGCACGAACATCAACGACCAGGCCACCGAGATGACGAACATGCTCACGTTCATGAAGAACACCATCCCAACTGCCGGGACGGGAGCGCCGGGCGCAACACCGCAAAAAATCCTGTTTCTCATCACTGACGGCATGGCCGATCAGCCTAGCGGCTCAAGCCGATATTTCGGACCGCTGAGCAGCAGCGACCTGGCGCAATGCACCGCCATCAAGGCCAAGGGCATCAAGATCGCGATCCTATACACGCAGTATTTGCCTGAATCTCTCGTGGGGGACTCCTGGTCTCAGTCGAACGTCGCCCCCTTCCTTCCCGCGCCGCCGTCGCCCTATCCTTCCGGCAATTCCGGCAGCTCGGACCAGGTATTGACCGCACTGCAAACGTGCGCCTCACCGGGGATCAATGGAACGCCGCTCGTGCAAACCGTGACCACTGACGGAGATATTTCCACGGCTCTCCAGCAGCTGTTTTCGACCGCTTTGCAAACTGCGCGGCTGGTCAATTGATTGTGCTGCAGGCGGCGGATCATACAATGCAACATGCATTTGACGACGATTCTGAAGATTGGACAGCGTTAATCGGCAGGCGGCTGGAGCGACGAATTCCGCTTCATGTTGAGGTTTCCTTATCTGTAAACGACGTAACCTGTGCTGCCGTCTTGACCGACATTTCGCCCAGCGGCGCGCAATTGTTCGTTCGGCAATCGGTTGCGGTGGGTGATCTCGTGAAAATTCTGCACCCCTCGTTCCATCGGCAAGCGGCCGTAAAATGGAACAGCCACCATCGCTGCGGTGTTCGCTTCGACCAGCCCATTAACCAACCCGAATACACCGAATTGTTACACATCCTTGATGCGCGGCAATAGTGTCTCTGACAAGCATGGTCGAACCTGATGCGGAACTCGGTTTTTGCTTGGACAATTTCCCCTTATGAACGACCATTATTACTCATAATGCCATTCTCACCGTGAGATCCGTGGTATTCCCATCGAGATTTTTCATATCCTGAATAGGTCCATTGTGGTCAAATCGCGACGCAGCTTTCCCATGCCTGTGCAATTCCCAAATGCCATACGAACGGGAAGCGCATTTGCTATCCTGTGATAATGGCACTATTATGCTGAGCGCGGGTTGCGTAGAAATCCTGTCGTACTCTGGACATTCGTACGACAGAAATCTTTTCCGGTTGGGGGAGATTCTGCGCTGCCGGGATCACACATTGAATTACGGCATATTCGGTACGTCGTAGCCGCAGCGGATCATGGCAGTTTCCGCAAGGCCGCCGATACGCTCGGGGTCCAGGAGTCGGCTGTCAGCCGCCGGATCCGCGACCTGGAACAACGTATGGGAACGACTTTGTTTATCCGCTCATCTGGCGGCGTCACCCTCACACATGCCGGAAAGCAGTTCGTCCAGCGTGGTCGCAAGGCCCTATCGGAAATCGGCATGGCCAAGGCCGAGGTCTCGGCAATTGGACGAGGCGAAGATGGGCATGTGCGCATCGGGATATTCTCCTCACTCGCCTCGGGCTTCCTGTCGGATCTTATCCAGACATTCGGCGAGCGCCACACCGCAATCAAGCTCACCTTCGTCGATGGTAATCCGGCAGAGCATCTGGCAGCCATCCGACAGCATCAACTGGACATCGCGTTCATCACCGGTGCGAACGAATGGGCCGGCTGTGTCAGCCAACAGCTCTGGTCCGAGCGCATTTTTGCTGTCCTGCCGTCCGACCATCCCTGCGCTGGCAATCTCACAGTCCAATTTGGCGACTTAGCACATGAGGCCTTCATCGTCAGCGAGGCAGCACCCGGTGAAGAGATCCATGATTATCTGGTGCAACGGCTTGCGGCCCTCGGCCGACATCCCGAAATCCATCAACACGGCGTTGGCCGCGACAACCTCATGCGGCTTGTCGCATTGGGCCACGGGTTGACGGTGACAAGTGAAGCAACCACGGCTGCACAGTTCCCGGGCGTCGTCTTCCGACCGATCGAAGGCGAAATCCTGCCGTTCTGCGCTGTGTGGTCGAGCAGCAACGAGAACCCCGCGCTTGCAGGGTTGCTGGACCTGGCACGCTCTATGACGAGCGCTGCCGATCAGCCTGCCTTCAGCTTCCTGTTCCCTGAAAAGCAGGATGGCGATTGGCACGACGCATTGCCTGGCAAACAATGATCACGCCATGCGACCGGATTAGGCTCCCACACCGCGCACAGCATCGCGCCTGGCTTTGGCAAAGCCGCGATCCGAAGCGACGAAGCGCTCGAGCATTGGAACGATTAGCCGAATCGGATCTGGGTTCACGTGCCCCGTCTCGCGGCAAAGTATCGACGCATAGGCGACAAGATCGCGGTGCAGGCCTGCCGGCAGTTCCAGCGTGACCTTGACCGGCTTGTCGTCTGCAATCGGCCCAAGCTTCAGTTTTGCCAAATCAGCCTCCATAGGGTTCGAGCACGAGATCGCGCGTCACCATCACCCGGACCGGGAAACCTGGCCTGATGGTCAGCGTGGGCGCGATACCCAGCTGGCGGCTGACGATCTGCTGGCCGGTCTGGCTTATGCTGTTCGAAGCGCCTGAGCGCAGTGCCTGCACCAGGCTACTTTCGTTCTGGCTGGTGCCCGCTTCGGCGCCCACCGAAAGCAGCGTCGAAAGCGCCGCGGCCTTGAGCATCTCGCCCCAATGGAAATTGACGCCATCTTCCAGGCCTGCGTAGCCCTCGGTGTTCGCACCAGGCTGGCGCTCAAGGACGATGGAACGACCGTCGGGCATGATAAGGCGGTTCCAGACCAGCAATACCCGGCGCTGGCCGAAGCCAACGCCGCTGTCATACTGGCCAATGATCCGGGTGCCTTGAGGCACCAGGAGGATGCGACCTGTGGGGCTGTCGTAGACGTTTTGGGTGACCTGCGCCGTGATCTGCCCCGGCACGTCGGAGCGGATGCCCGTGATTAGGGCGGCAGGAATGACGGCTCCGGCTTGCAGGACATTTGCGGAGGCTGGTGCGATGACCCGGTCTGGCGCAACCGTGCGCTTGTCGATGCTTTGCCCAAGGAATGCCAGTTGCCGGTCCTGCGCTGTTGGTGTGGCAGGCTGCGGTGCGAGACCCAGCGCGGCCAGATCCGGGGTACTTGGCGGTGCGGACGAAGACGGCACGTTGCCGGAGACTGCCTGGGAAGCAGAGAACAGGCGAGCCGTTCGTGCCGCCTCCAATTCCTGATGACGGCGCTGGACTTCCGGATCGGGACCGGCGGGCACGGCAGCCGACTGCGCCATACCCGGTACGGGAACGGGCTGGCCACCATTCTGGGCATTGAGAATGGGGCGTCCGAGATCACCCGGAAGCGGCGGCCCAAGCCGCGGGACAGCGCCGTAGTCCTTGGGCAGTCCCGCGAGACCATCGGGCGCACTGCGCCCATCTGTCGTGTACAGTTCTTCGGTCGCCTTGCCACCATGCTGGACCTGGAGTGCGTAGATCAGCGCGCCGCCAATACCGAGGCCCGTCACGATGCCGACCCCAGCCAGCACCTTGCGCGACAGGCGGGTCACACGGGGCGGTTCGGGCCGCAGCCGCATACGGGCGAGCGGCTCACCAACGAGCGGCAGCGCGCCGTCTTCACCTTCCGCATCTGGCTGGACATTGCCGTGCAGCGTCCCGCCTTCCTCCCTTCCCGGGCCATGCTCATCGCTCACGATGCCGGCCTCCCATCCGTCCGGGATATCCGGACCCGCTGCTGGTGCTTGCCGGACCCAAAGCGCAGCTCCGCGGCGGAAAAGAGCCGGTCGACGATCATGTAGTTGGCGCGGACCCGATAGTTCACCAACTCGGACGTGCTGCCTTCAGGGCCGACAATGAAGATCGGCGGCATCTCGCCTTGCGCAACACCGCGCGGGAATTCGATGAAGACCTGGCGACCGTCATCAAAGGCTCGCAGCGGTTTCCACGGCGCACGATCGCCCGCGATCTCGTAGCGAAAATTGACGCGGGTAAGATCGATGCCCGATGCGACGGGCTCGGCGGCCCTGGCTTCGGCATTCTGGCGGCGAAGCGCGATGAGCTGGTCCTGCGGATACTGCCACGAGACCGACGCCATGTAGGTCTTCTCGGTCGAGCGCAGCTCGATGTGGTAGGTGCGCAAGTTGGTGTTGATGACGAGGTTCGTCATCAACAA
>JAGWUW010000541.1 GCA_028868235.1 Betaproteobacteria bacterium
TCGAGGCCGGCGATGCGGCCGGCATCCTTGGTGGCCTGGCGCTGGCTGTCGTTGAAGTAGGCCGGCACGGTGATGACGGCTTCGGTGACTTCCTCGCCGAGATAGTCTTCGGCGGTCTTCTTCATCTTGCGCAGCACTTCAGCGGACACCTGCGGCGGGGCGATTTTCTTGTCGCGCGCTTCAACCCAGGCGTCGCCGTTGTCGGCCTTGACGATCTTGAAGGGCATCAGAGCGATGTCCTTCTGCACTTCCTTCTCTTCAAAGCGGCGGCCGATCAGGCGCTTGACGGCGTACAGGGTGTTTTTTGGGTTGGTCACGGCCTGGCGCTTGGCCGGGGCACCGCACAGGATTTCGCCGTCTTCGGTGTAGCCGATGATGGACGGGGTGGTACGTGCACCTTCCGCGTTTTCAATAACCTTCGGCTGGCCGCCTTCCATGATGGCGACGCAGGAGTTGGTGGTGCCGAGGTCAATGCCGATGATCTTGCCCATGTTCTGTTCCTTGATAGGTAAATTGCTGATGTTCGTGAGTTGAGGGCGATGCCCTCGATTTCAAGTGTTTATTTGCCTTTGGCAACCATGACGAGGGCCGGGCGCAGCACGCGTTCGGCGATCATGTAGCCTTTTTGCAGCACGGTCACCACGGTGTTCGCTTCCTGCTCGGAATCGACCATGCCGATGGCCTGGTGCTTGTGCGGATCGAACTTCTCGCCGGTCGGATTGACTTCGTTCAGGGCGTTCTTTTCGAAGGCCGAAACCAGTTGCTTCAGGGTCAGCTCGACGCCGGACTTGAAGCTCTCGACGGTCTGCTCCGGCACCGCCAGCGCGGCTTCGAGGCTATCCTTGACGGCCAGCAGTTCGCCGGCGAACTTCTCGACAGCGAATTTGTGGGCCTTGGAAATGTCTTCTTGGGCACGGCGGCGGATGTTTTCACCCTCGGCCTTGGCGCGTAGCCAGGCGTCGTAGTGCTCGGCGGCCTTCAGTTCGAGTGCGCGGAATTGCTCTTCGATGCTCGGTAGGGTGTCAGTATGAACTTCATCGTTCGGCGCTACGGCGGGTTCAGTGGTGGGGGCGTTGCCCAGCATGGGGTCCTGGACGTTTTCGGGGTTGGACATGCGCATTTCTCCAAAAAATCTTTTGGGTATTTGGGGGCGTCGAGGCCGATTTCAAGTCCTCGCCTTCTTATTTCTTTGCAAAGGAAACTGCGTCGGGCCACAAGGCGGCATGCTAGGATAATTCCCTGGGTTTTCTCAGATATCGAGAATGGAAACAATCGGCAAATACCGCGTGATTCGCGAGTTGGGCAAGGGGGCGACCGCCACGGTCTATCTCTGCGACGACCTGGATCAAGGGCGCCAGGTTGCCGTTAAGGTAATCCGGTTTGGGACGGACGGTGGGGCGATGTCACGTCGCATGCGCAAGTTGTTCCAGAACGAAGGCATGGTTTCCCAGCGCCTCAATCACCCCAATATTGTCCGCGTCTATGAAGCGGTGGTCGAGCAGGACTACGCCTACCTTGCGATGGAGTATGTGAACGGCTTCTCGCTAGAGGAGCATACCAGAATCGATAAGCTGCTGCCCATGCACCGGGTCATCGGCATTATCTTTAAGTGCTGTATGGCGCTCGATGCCGCGTACCGGCAAGGCATCATCCACCGTGACATCAAACCGGCCAACATCATGGTCGCCGCGGACGACGAGGCGAAAATCGCCGATTTCGGCCTGGCCCTGAACATGAACAAGGATCTCGACCGGGATTCGACCTTCATCATGGGGGTCGGTTCGCCGGCCTACATGTCGCCCGAGCAGATCAAGAGCTACCCGCTCAACCAGAAGACCGA